>JAFQKV010000099.1 GCA_017414715.1 Clostridia bacterium | reverse complement strand
CTCATCCGTCTGGCGGATCCCGCTCTTTGCGGGGATATCACCGCCCTGGTCGCCCGGATCGAGGAGCTGGAGCGCAAGCTTGCCGCCGGCGTATTTACCGCTGCCCCGGCACAGACCGAGCCTGCGGCGGAAAAGAAAAAGGAAAAGAAGCCGGCTGCGGAGAAAACTCCCGCCAAGGCAGAGCCTGTGCCTGCAGAAGAGCCGGTGAGCCGCGGCAAAGCGGTGGATTTCCTGCCGGAGCTTCTGGAGGATCTGAAAAAAGCGCTGCCCATGGGTGCCTATTCGCACTTAAAGCGGGCAAAGCTTTCCGTTACGGAGCAGAATCTGCTCATTCATCCCTCGGACGTGATGAACGAGGAGATGCTAAAAGGGGCAAAGGTGCTGGAGGATATCTCTGCCGCTGCCTCTGCCCGGGCGGGCCGCCCTCTGCGGGCGGTTATTGCCGGAATGGAGTCCGGCGCGCTGGACGGAGACGATCCACTGGCAAAACTGATCGATTTCGGTCGGGAACATCCCGATATTACCAAACTTTCCTAAAAGGAGATTAGAAAAATGGCTAAATTCAACGGCGGTTACGGTGGCGGCATGAACATGAACGCCATGATGAAGCAGGCGCAGAAGATGCAGCAGGATATGCTGCGCATGCAGGAGGAGCTTGCTGCCAGGGAATATGATGCAACTGCAGGCGGCGGCGTTGTCCGCGCCGTGGTGGACGGATCTCATCAGGTCAAGGCCATCGAGATCGATCCCGAGGCTGTGGATCCCGAAGATGTTGAGATGCTGCAGGACCTCATCGTCGCAGCCGTCAATGAGGCCATGCGCATTGCCGACGAAACAGCGGCAAATGAGATGAAAAAAGTGACCGGCGGTATGAACCTGCCCGGTGGACTCTTCTGATGACGGAGGAGTTTGCACCTCCCGTAGAGGAACTGATCTCTCAGTTCCGGCGGCTGCCCGGTGTGGGCAAGAAATCTGCCCAGCGGCTGGCATTCTTTGTGCTGGGACTGCCGGATGCGGAAGCGGAAGCCTTTGCATCGGCCATCATCAATGCCAAAAAGACGGTGTTTCAGTGCGCCGTGTGCTGCAATCTTACCGACCGGGAAACGTGTCCCGTTTGTGAGGATGAGGGACGCGACCACACCACCATCTGCGTCGTTGCCGACCCCAAGGACGTGGCCGCCATTGAGCGGACGAGGGAATATAAGGGTACATACCATGTGCTTCACGGCGTGATCTCCCCGCTGGATGCAGTGGGTCCCGACGATATCCGTATCCGGGAGCTCATGGCGCGCATCGCCGGGGGAGAGGTCAGAGAGCTGATCCTTGCCACCGACCCGGATACCACCGGTGAGGCCACGGCAATGTATATCGCCCGCCTTGCAAAACCCTTCGGCGTGAAGGTCACACGTCTTGCCTACGGCATTCCCGTGGGTGGACATCTGGAATTTGCCGACGATGTTACGCTCACCCGTGCCCTGGCCGGCCGCAGTGAGATTTGAGGGAAGCAATAAAAAAACTTCAATTCGGTACTTGACAGACCGATACAGTTATAGTATAATCTTTAGGCTGATTGAGAGATCGGCCTGAAGTTTATACGGAGAAGTCGCGTAGCTGGTCGAGCGCGCACGATTGGAAATCGTGTAGGCGTCTAAAGCGTCTCGGGGGTTCGAATCCCCCCTTCTCCGCCACCGAAAGCCACCCGAAAGGGTGGCTTTTCGCGTGGCGGAAAAGGGGAGTACAGGAGAAACACTGGCCGAAGGCAGCGGGCTTTGAAAAGCAAAAACGACAAGTTTAACCTTGTCGTTTTTTTAAAATATTACGGCTGATTCACCGTTCCGATAAACAATGGGATCGATTCTGTGGTAATGGCGAAAATGAAGGGTCGGTCCAGGACCAAGTCGATGATCTCCTCGGGAGGTTCGGGACTTCCGGCGCCGGGGAATTCGATATAGGCCGCAGCTTTGACGCCTTCTTCATCGATCTGCACCCGCACAGACTGATTTGCGGCAGTCAGGTAGATCGGCACATCTCCGGTGATTTCGGTGAAGTTTGATGTGGTGTTGCTGAACACATCCGTCACTCCCATTTCCTGCAGACCGTCCTTCAGACTGATGGTGCTGTTGACATCGAATTTGGGCACGGACAGATTTACCTTCATCCACTTTGTGTTTTCCCAGTTCTGCTGCAGAACCATCTGCATATACTGCCCGTCTGCCAGCACATCAGCGGTGGTATAACCTTCGTCCGGCAGAATGAACCACATACTGCTTCCGTTTTTGAGCCCAAGCCTGACCGCACTGAATTTATCGCCATAGTAATAATTCATCTGTGCAAGCTTCTTGTTCATGAAGGTGGCTGTTTTGTCACCGTCGGGGGTGTGGAACACATCCTTTGTGTTGTTTCCCTGATTGAACTGATCCTGCCATTTTGCCTGGAAGTAGATGGTGGAATACAGTGCCAGAATGGTATCCGGGGAGAGGTTGATATTATCGCTCGCGTTTTTCAGCAGTCCGCCGGTATTGTTATTGAGCCAAGCACCGATTGCATTGTTGATTTTCTGGCTGCCCAGGTCTCCCCGGTAGACGGATGCATAGTAGTAATAGGCAAGGTTGTCCATGGTATCCCGGTTGTAGTTCAAACCCTCCTCCAGCCACAGAGAATTGGCCAGAGCGGAGATTTCATGCCCATTGTCGTTATATGAGCTTTCCCACACGGCACCGACTTGCCGTCGCAGCTCGTCTATGCTGCCGACACCGAACAGATCCAGGATCTGCCGGCGGCTTGCTCCGTCGGTCAGCTCGGTCACCATAGAAAGACCGATATAGGCATTGATGGGAGACCACAATGCGTTTTCGCTGCCCGAGGTGTTCAGAAACTGTTCGGAGCCGGTGAGGAAGAAGGGTGTAAGAGCGGTAACGGCATCACGGGCATCGTTTGAGATTTGCTTTTGCCCCTCCTCCCACCTGTTGAAGTCCTCCCGCCATGCGTATACATCCTCGTAATCATCCCGATCCGGCCGCTGCATTTGCCGGGATTCAGAGGCGATACTGACGGCCTTTGCGGAGATAACCATCGGCATACTTGGTAAATGGAAAAGAATCGCCAGAACAAGAACGGCAGCGACGACACTTATAAAGTATCTGGCTTTCTTCTTTTTCTTCCTGGCGGCAGCGCTGACATATTTTTCGTCCACATAGCTTAATGCTTTTGCAACTTTCTCATTCATCAATATACCCCTCCTTTATGAGATGCTCACGGAGCTGCATCCGGATCCTGCCAAGGCGGACACTGGCTGCGTTCTCACGCAGGCCAAGATCCCTGGCGATCGTCTGTACCGAATCACCGAACCAGTATCTGCGCAGAAAAAGAGTGCGGTTATCGGCACTGACGGTTCCCAGAAAGCGATTGATGGCAAGGCCAAGCTCCCTGGCTTCTACGGTTTCCTCCAGCAAGGCAGCAGGAAGGCAGTTCGCCAGTTCGTCGATAGACAGGTCGTATCTGCAATCCCGCTTTTCTGCAGAGATGTATTTGAGACGGTCAAGAGAAATGTTCCGTCCGGTCGCATACACGTAACCTGCCAGGGGATCGGGCTTCTTGGGTGGGACTGTGTGCCAGACGGCAAGGTAAGTGTCGTTGACAGACTCTTCAGCATCCTGGCGCACACCAAGAATGTTCAAGGCAATCAACATCAGCCGATTTCCGAACTTTTTGGAAAGTGCCTCGATGGCAGTCTCTGCTCTTTGCCAAAGGAGATTTGTGATTTTCTGATCGTCCATATGCATCCCTCCTCACTTGTATAATAGAATTTCGGGGCGTTGATGTTACATCTATGATAACGTATTTTACAGAAAAATGATAGTTTAAAGAGATAAATACTTTAATGGATTTTGCTGAGAGGAGTTGCATCAAATAGGAAAAAATATCGGATAAGATGCAGGATGCCTCATCGGTCTTACAGTTGATTCCCGGCGCGGATTGTGATAAAATCAAGGCATATGCAAGATTTATCCGATGTATCATAAAAACACAAGGACAGAGGAACTGGCGGTATGAAGAAATTTTTGATTGGCTGCTGCTATTATCCCTCCCATTGGGAGGATGCGGATATGCCGAAGGACCTTGCCCGTATTAAGGATCTTGGCTTCAACTGTGTGCGTATGGGCGAGTTTGACTGGAGCATGTTTGAAAAAGAAGAAGGAAGGTATGACTTCTCTCTCCTGTCCGATACGGTTGCCTGCGCGGAAAAGCTGGGGATCGATGTGATCCTCGGAACGCCTACCGCAGCTCCGCCGAAATGGCTGGCGGATAAATATCCGGAGGTGCTCTGTGTCGATGCCGGGGGCACGCTCATGCAGCACGGCAGCCGCCAGCACCACAATCATACCAGCGGGATCTATCTGAAATACTGTGCCGCCATTACCGAGGCTATGGTAAAGCATTTTGCCGGATGCAAAAACGTCATCGGCTGGCAGCTCGACAACGAGCTGAACTGCCACAGAGCGGAAAGCTATGCGGAGTCGGACGATGCGGCTTTCCGCATCTGGCTTGCAGGAAAGTACGGAACGGTGGAGGCGCTCAATAAAGCCTGGGGCAACCGCTTTTGGTCGCTTGAGTTCAACGATTTTTCGCAGGTGACCTGCCCCCGCCCAAAGCCCACCCACAGCAACCCCTCCTGGATCACGGATTATTATCTCTTTATGTCGGACACTGTGGTGAATTTTGCCGCGGTGCAGGCAGATATCATCCGCCGCTATATGCCGGAGGCCTTCATCACCCATAACGGAATGTTTCCCAATATCAATTACCGGGATCTGACCGATCGCTGCCTCGATTTTCTTTCCTATGACAGCTATCCCTCCTTCAATGAGGCGGGTTCCCCCGGCAGCGGCCGGAAAATGGCCTATAAATTTGCCGGTATGCGGGATTTCTCCAAGGAATTTCTTGTGCTTGAGCAGCAGTCCGGCCCCGGCGGACAGCTTTCCTATATGCTTCCCACGCCCCGACCGGGACAGATCCGGCTTTGGACCTATCAGAGCATCGCAAACGGTGCGGTCGGTGTGCTCTATTTCCGCTATCGCACGGCCCTTTTCGGCGCAGAGCAGCTTTGGTACGGCATTTACGACCATGACGGCGGGGAAAACTACCGCAGCTGGGAGATCCGGAAGGTCACCGGCGAGCTTGCGCGGGTAGGGGATATTTTCCTGCGGGAAAGACTGCGCTGTGATGTCGCCATCTGGAGCGATTATCATAATATCTGCGCAAATAAGGTGGAAAACTTTGCAAAGAGTGATGCCCGGGAGATCTTTACGGAGCTCAACCGGCGAAATATCGCGGCGGATATGATTTCCGACCCGGAACGACTTTCCGATTATAAGGTCGTCATCTTCCCGCACGTTGCCGTGGCGGACGAAGCGCTTGCCGAGGCGATCTGCCGGTTTGCGGATATGGGCGGCATCGCCATCCTTTCCGCGCGCAGCGGTATGAAAGACCGAAACGTGCAGTACCGGCCGACCAAGGCACCGGGCGTCTTCCGGGAGCTTGCGGGCTGCCGTGTGGACTGGTTCACCGCCGTTCCGGGCTACGAGGATCAGCGCATCCGCTTTGAGGGCAGGGAATACCCGGTGGATACCTATTATGAGATGCTCGTGCCGGAAAGCGGCGAATGTGTCGGTACCTATACCGACGGCTTCTGCAAAGATCAGCCGGGTATCGTAAAGTGCGGAAACGTATACTATATCGGTGCATATTTCCACAAAGCGCCGGAGTTGTATGCGGAGATCGTCAAAAAATACGTCGACCACCGAGATCCCGTCGATCCGGACGTGGAGGAGATCCGGCTTGGGGAACATACCATGTACCTCAACCATTCCGACCGCGCGGTAGCCTTTGCGGGATACGATATTCTCGAGGAAAAGCAGTTTACAGAGATCCCTGCCTACGGTGTTGTGCTGCTGTGGGAAGAGAAATAAACAGATCGGGAGGATATAAATGATGCGTCTTGGTATTACTACGGACTCGCGCGTGCAAAATGGCTACGGCCGCTACGGCGCGGATACATATAAGAAGTTAGCGGAGCACGGTTATTTCGGCACGGATTTCAATCTGAGCAATACGGAAACGGTGCCGTATACCCTGTCCCGGGAAGATGCGGAAGCTTTCCTCCTGCGGGAGCGGGAGATGGCCCGCGCCGCCGGCGTTACCATCTGGCAGGTGCACGGTCCCTGGCGTTGGGCGCCCCGGGACTTTTTGCCGGAGGATCGGGCGGAACGCATGGAAAAGATGAAATGGGCGCTGTGGGCATGCAGCGTTCTTGAATGTAAAAACTATGTTATCCATCCCCTGATGCCCTACGGTATTGAAGATATCGGCAGCGGAAATGAGGAATCCACCTGGGAGATCAACCGGACCTTTATGCGGGAGCTTCTGGCAGAGGCAAAACGCTACGGGATCACCATCTGCTTTGAAAATATGCCCATGCGCAAGTTCTCTATCGCAACGCCGGAGGCAATTCTGCGCTTTGTGCAGGAAATGGACGATGAGAATTTCCGTATCTGTCTGGACACCGGACATGTAGCGGTTTTTTGGGATCTGGATCTTGCAGAGGAGACCCGCCGCCTTGGCAAGTATATCCGTGTGATGCATGTGCATGACAATCGCAACGGTTTGGATCTGCACCAGCTGCCGTATGACGGCGTGATCGACTGGCCGTCCTTTGCGGAGGCACTGCGGGATATCGACTTTGACGGTGTCTTTTCGCTGGAATGCGGTGCCCCGGCAAAACTGCCTGACGGTCTCTTTGAAGAGGCTGCACGGCTTGCGGCAAATATTGCAAAGCAAATCGCCGGAGATATATAAACAGCAGCGGCTATTTTTTGCCCTTTGTGAGGGATAATAGAAAAAAGGAGTTTTTACTGATGAATATTACGAAAGATATCCGTTATATCGGAGTCAACGATCACAGCATCGACCTTTTTGAGGGGCAGTATGTTGTACCCAACGGTATGTCCTACAACTCTTATATCATTATGGATGAAAAGGTGGCCGTTTTTGATACGGTGGATGCCCGCTTCACCCATGAGTGGCTGGATAATATTCAGAACGTGCTGGAGGGGAGAGCGCCCGATTATCTCATCGTTCAGCATATGGAGCCCGACCACTCTGCCAATATCGCAAACTTTATGAAGGCATACCCGACGGCGACGGTGGTTGCCTCTGCCAAGGCTTTTGTGATGATGAAGAATTTCTTTGGTACGGATTTTGCCGAAAACCGCCTGGTGGTGGGAGAGGGGGATACCCTGTCCCTCGGCCGTCATCAGCTTACCTTCGTCACCGCCCCCATGGTGCACTGGCCGGAGGTCATCGTCACCTATGACAGCACCGACAAGGTGCTCTTCTCTGCCGACGGCTTTGGCAAATTCGGCGCCCTCGATGTGGAGGAGGACTGGGCCTGTGAGGCACGCCGCTATTATATCGGCATCGTCGGAAAATACGGCGCTCAGGTGCAGGCGCTGCTGAAGAAGGCTGCGGGTTTGGATATTCAGACCATCTGTCCCCTGCACGGCCCGGTGCTGAAGGAAAACCTCGGCTATTATCTCGGCCTGTATGACACCTGGTCCTCCTATCAGCCGGAGACGGAGGGCATTCTCATCGCCTACACCTCCGTTTACGGCAACACCCGCAAGGCTGTGCAGAAGCTTGCGGAGATGCTTCGCGCCAAGGGCTGCCCCAAGGTGGAGGTTACGGATCTTGCCCGCTGCGACATGGCTGAGGCCGTGGAGGATGCCTTCCGCTACTCGAAACTCGTCCTTGCGACCACAACGTACAATGCGGGTATTTTCCCGTTTATGCATACTTTTATTCATCATTTGATCGAGCGCAATTACCGCAACCGCACCGTAGCGCTTGTGGAAAACGGCTCCTGGGCACCCATGGCGGCCAAGGTCATGCGGGAGATGCTCTCCGAATGCAAGAACCTTACCTTTGCCGAGCCCGTGGTGCATATCGCCTCCGTCCTCTCTGCGGAGAGCGAGACTCAGCTTGCGGAACTCGCCGGAGAGCTTTGCCGCGAGTATCTTGCCCAGCAGGATTCCACCGCGAACAAAAACGATCTTTCCGCCCTCTTCAATATCGGCTACGGTCTCTATGTGGTTACCTCCAACGACGGAAAGAAGGACAACGGTCTCATCGTCAATACCGTCACGCAGGTGACCAATACCCCCAATCGCATCGCTGTGACCATCAATAAGGAGAATTATTCCCACCATATCATTCGTCAGACGGGAAAGATGAACATCAACTGCCTGAGCGTGGATGCGCCCTTTGCCGTTTTTGAGGCCTTTGGCTTCCGCAGCGGCCGGAACGTGGACAAATTTGCCGACTGTACCCCTCTGCGCTCGGACAATGGGCTGGTTTTCCTGCCGCGCTATATCAATTCTTTCCTTTCTCTTGCGGTGGAGCAGTATATCGACCTGGATACCCACGGCATGTTCATCTGCTCCGTAACGGAGGCCCGCGTCATCTCCGAGCGCGAGACCATGAGTTACACCTACTATCAGGAAAACGTCAAGCCCAAGCCCGAGACGGAGGGCAAAAAGGGATTTGTGTGCAAGATCTGCGGTTATATCTATGAGGGCGATGAACTGCCGGAAGATATTGTCTGCCCCCTCTGCAAGCACGGCGCGGCGGATTTTGAGCCCATTTCCTAAAGCAAAAAGAGCTGAAAAAGGTGATGCACCGGCGGCCGGAATACCCGGCCGCCGCTTTGCTTTGGTAAAGCGATAAAATTTATTTTCAAAATCTTGCAAAAAAGCCTTGCCAATTTATGCATAGTAGTGTTATAATACACCTACTTAATTTTTGCCCAAGAATACGAAGGGGAGTAACAGATTATGAAAAGAATGATTGCAGTTATCCTGGTGCTTGCCATGGCTCTCTGCCTGTGCGCCTGCGCATCCGGTACCGCTATGACCATGGGAACCGGCGGTACTGCCGGTACCTACTACGGTTACGGCGGAATCCTTGGCACCCAGATCAAGAACTCTGCCGGTATCACCGTCAATGTCGTCTCCACCGACGGCTCCAAGGCCAACATCCTCGGTATCGATGCCGGTAACTACCAGCTCGGCACCGTCCAGTCCGACGTTATGGCTTATGCCTGGGCCGGCACCCGCTCCTTCGAGACCGAAGGCGCTCTCGATTCCTTCCGCGTTGTCGGCGGTCTGTACGCCGAGGCTGTTCAGCTCGTCACCATGAACGATGAGATCAAGACCGTTGCCGACCTCAGAGGCAAGAAGGTTTCCATCGGCGCAGCCGGTTCCGGTGTTTACTTCAACGCCGTTGACATTCTCGCCGCCGCCGGTATGACCGAGGCCGACATCGTTCCCCAGTATCAGTCCTTTGCTGATTCTGCCGACGCTCTGAAGGATGGCAAGATCGATGCCGCCTTCATCGTTGCCGGTGCTCCCACCCCCGCCATCCAGGAGCTCTTTACCACCAATGCCAACGCCCGCCTCGTTCCCATTGACGGCGACATTGCCAAGGCTCTGATGGATGCGTCCCCCTACTACACCTCCTATGAGATCCCTGCCAGCGCCTACAACACCGCTGAGGCCATCACCACCGTTACCGTCAAGGCCACCCTCATCGTTGCCACTTCCGCCTCCGAGGAAGATGTTTACGAGCTGACCAAGGCCATCTTTGACAACATCGATGCCATCACCGCTGCCCATGCCAAGGGTGCCGAGCTCTCCCTGGAGAACGCCACCAGCGGTATGACCGCTCCCTTCCACAAGGGTGCTGCGAAGTACTTCGCTGAGAAGAACATTACCGTTGAGAGCAAGTAAGCTCTGCGTTTAAAGTTTGATCTTCTGAAATGATTGGCTGCGGCCCCAAAATGAGGCCGCAGCCAATCCTGCTATTCCAAATGTCCCTCGAAAGGTAGGTTTCCCCATGGCTTTCTTCAAAAAGAAGGTGGAACCGGAAACACAGGAGCCCATGGATCTCGAATCGGTCATGAAAAAATTTGACCGCGAGTCCAATACCCGTGTTTGGGAGGGTGTCCCGAAGATCCTTGTTACCTGTGTGCTGGCTGCCTTTTCCGTTTTCAGCATCTATGTTACGCTTTTTGCCACCTGGATGGATGAAATCCGTCTGACCACCTTTATGGCGTTCATCATGTTCATAGGCTATCTCGTCTTCCCTGCGAGAAAGGGCAAACAGCGTATCAACTATATGCCCTGGTACGATATCATCCTGATGCTCCTTGGTACCGGCGCTTTCCTGTATTTCACCGTCAATGCCTCTGAGATCGTCAAGAATTTCCGTATTACGCCCGTGGAGGTTGTCATCGGCATCGTCGGTATCCTCTGTCTTGCCGAGCTTTGCCGCCGCAGTGTCGGCCTGCCCATCCTGTGTGTTGCCGGCGCACTGCTAGTGTACGCCCTGGTCTGGGGCTCCACCAACCCCAGCATCACCGCCCGCGTGACCGAAACGGTGCGTGTGCTCTTCTATTCCAAGGAGGGCATCCTCTCCACCCCGGTCAACGTCTGCTCCAAGTACATCGTCATGTTCATCATCTTCGGTGCCTTCCTTGAGCGTACGGGTATTGCGGATTTCTTTATCCAGATCTCCAATGCCCTTGTCGGCCGCTTCTCCGGTGGTCCCGCAAAGGTTGCGGTGGTTGCATCTGCCATGGAAGGCATGGTTTCCGGCTCCTCCGTTGCCAACACCGTCGGCTCCGGTGCCGTTACCATTCCCCTGATGAAGCGTACCGGCTATAAGCCCGAATTTGCCGCTGCGGCGGAGGCTGCCGCCTCCACCGGCGGACAGATCATGCCTCCCATCATGGGTGCGGCGGCCTTCCTCATGGCGGAAACCATCGGTATGCCCTATTCCAACCTCGTTGTTAAGGCGATTCTTCCCGCAGTGCTCTATTTTGCCGGCGTGTTCATCACCGTGCATCTGGAAGCCAAGAAGGAAGGCCTGCGCGGTCTGTCCAGGGAAGAGCTTCCCCGCCTCAAGCCTCTGCTGAAGCAGACCTACCTGCTGCTTCCCCTGATACTGCTCATCTATCTGGTCGGTACCAGCACAAAATCCATCGCCTACGCGGCAGCCATTGCCATTCTTGTGGCCATCGGTGTCAGCCTTTTCAATAAGGAGCACCGCATCACCCCCAAGCGCCTGCTGGAGGCTCTTGCCGCCGGCGGTCAGGGTATGATCACCGTTGCCGTGGCCTGCGGTGTTGCAGGCATCGTTGCCGGTATCATCGGCGTCACCGGCCTTGCCTACATGCTCTTCAACGGCATCGTTACCCTTGCGGGCAATCAGATCATTATCGCCCTCTTCCTGACGATGCTGTGCTGCATCGTTCTCGGTATGGGCGTTCCCACCACGGCGAACTACTGCATCATGGCAGCGACCTGTGCCCCCATTTTGGTGCAGATGGGAGTCCCCATGGTGGCGGCGCACTTCTTCGTCTTCTACTTCGGCATCGTGGCTGACCTAACCCCGCCGGTGGCCCTTGCCGCCTATGCGGGCGCGGCTATCGCGCAGGCCAATCCCATGAAGACGGCGGTCACCTCCACAAAGCTTGCCATCGGTGCATTTATTGTCCCCTACGTCTTTGCTCTGAACCCGGCCATGCTTTTTGTGGATACCAACGCATGGGAGGTCGTGCTCATCTGTATCACCTCTCTGATCGGCATGTGCGGAGTTGCCGCCGGTCTCGAAGGCTATTTTCTGCGCAACATGCGCTGGTATGAGCGCATTGCCACCATCATCGGCGGTCTGCTGCTCATCTATCCCGGTCTCGTGACCGATGCCGTCGGAATCATGCTTGTGGGCGGAGTTCTGGTCTACGAGATATTTACCAAGAAGCAGAACATTCCCAAGGTTGCCATCTGACCGGTAAAATACGCATCAAAACGCTCCGTACGGTATCGTGCGGAGCGTTTTTACATCTGTTTTGTGTCGGTCGCAACTGTGGATGTGCCCGTTTACAGACGGAACCAAATTTGTTATAATAGAAAAAACTGTACGTATGAAAGGATGGGGAACGTGAAAGCCTTTGAAATTATGGAGGAGCTTTTTTCGCTGACCTCCCCCCACGATTATTCCAAAACCTGCGACACCTGCAAGTCCGGCGACCCGGAGCGGGAGGTCACCCGCGTGGCCACCTGCATGTTTGCCACCCCTGCGGTCATCCGTGCGGCAGCGGAATGGGGAGCACAGCTTATCATCACCCATGAGCCTACCTATTACAATCATATGGATCTTGAGACCGACGAGGCGCAGGCCTGCGAGAAGCGCAGACTGGTTGCGGATACCGGCATCGTCATCTGGAGATATCACGACCATCCCCATTTCACCAAGCCGGATGTTATTGTGGACGGCCTTCTGAAGAAAATGCAGCTTCCGGCGGATATCGAGTGGGTGGGAGAGCTGACGCTGACCCGCCTGCGCCTGCACAGACCCATGACACCCGTGGAGGTGGCACGGCATATCGAGGAACACCTCGGCTTGAAGCACATCCGTATCTGCGGCGCAAGGGATGCCGCCTGCAACCGCGTTTCCATCACCGTGGGAGCCATCGGAAATCTCGTCATGCAGGAGCTTTGCGAGGCGGAAAGCGAGATCGTTCTTGCCGGTGAGACCTGCGAATGGGCCATGTGCGAGTACGCCCGGGATGCGGCGGAGCTTGGCAAAAAGAAAGCCCTGCTGGTGCTTGGACATGTCGGCAGCGAACGCGACGGCATGGTGCGCACCGCAGAGCTGGTGCAGGAGCGCCATCCGGAGATCGAGTGCAGATACTTCGAGTGCGGCGAAGTCTATACCTATACCGACTAAAGTCAAAAGTACATGTGTTTCATACATATGCTTCAGACCCGACAAACAAAACGTTGTCGGGTCTGTTTCTGTGTATTATGTTTAGTCCATGACCTTCAGCCGGCGCAGGGCAAGAACGAGGGGCGGGATGAGCACCAGCTGCAGGATCATGCCGGGCAGCGCGTTGGTGAATGCGCCGGCGATGAAGAGCGGGAGAGAAAACTCCGTCCCGAAGAAGAACATCACAAACCGGGCCGCGCCCCATACCAGCCGTCCGCCGAGCATGGCGAGTATGAGGGCGAGATAAACGGAAAAGGGCTTGTGGCGGAACAGATGGTAGAGAAGACCGGTGAGGATACCGTAGGCGGCAAGCTCAAAGGCCATGGGCAGTGCCGTGAGCAGCGGCGGCATGGAAAAGAGCAGCGTGCGGAAGAGCGGAGTGATGAATCCGACGGCAAGCCCCCATTTCCAGCCGAGAACAAAGCCGCATAGGAGCACGGGAATGTGCATGGGCAGCAGCATACTGCCGATCTCGGGGATCTGCGCCGTCAGAAAGGGGAGCATCAGCCCGAGGGCGAGAAACAGGGCGGCAAGGACAAGGTCGCGCAGGGGAGAACGATGGGATGTCATGGAAAAACCTCCTGAGAAAAAACAAAGGCAGCACACCCGGGGTTCCGGGTGCGGCTGCCTTCGTGGCTTTGATAACAAAGAGGTATGCGAACGTCTTCGTGACGGGAAAAGTATAGCACGGATGGCGGATTTTGTCAAGGCATGGGAAAGCCCTCGCGGTAGAAGACGATACCCATCTCCTTGAGCTTCGGGTAATAGCGCTCGCGGGTGATCTGCTCCGGCAGGAAGGAGAGCACGCCGGGGGCGCAGAGCTTCAGCACCTCGAGAGAGAGGCGGGCAAGCTTCAGACGATGGCGCACGGCATCGGAATCGGCGAGGGCATCCGCCTCATCAAAGAGGGCGACCCAGGAGGCGTAATCCGCGCGGAAGGCGTTGGTGCTTTCCAGATCCATCATTTCGTAGCCGAAAATGGTGGGGGAATAGGAGTAAATGCCGGAATGCTGGCGCAGGGCGCGCTCGTGCAGGGAGAGAATGTAGCGGTAAACCGGCTCCCAGGCGGCGCCGTGGTAGTTCTGCAGGAACTCCAGCATGTGGCCGCGGTAGGTCTCCTCGTCCATGTCGGGATCCCAAAGAAGCTTTGCAAGGAGGTATGCGCGCAGGGCGTTGAGTTCGCCGTCCACCTTGTTCTGATAGTCGCCTTCCTCAAAAACGCCGATGGCATTGCACTTGTAGAAGAAGTTGACGTTCTCACGGATGGAGAAAAGATCGGGGAAGGGCAGCAGATACCGGGAGAAGTTGGTGCAGTAGTCCCAGATGAAGAGCTTGCCGGAAATGGCGCTCCAGTCGCGCAGATCCTGGGCGAGGGAGACGGTGCCGTAGATGGAATCCTCCGTGGCGCGGCATTCCGACTCGATGGGATGGGTAAAGCAGGCCTCAATGGTGCAGAAGCGCACCACCACGTTGTGGCGCGGACGGACGGTCCTGGGTGCCTTGCGGGTATAGCGGTAGGCAAAGGTGTCCACCAGCACGTCGGGATAATCGGGCTCCAGAGCCTCGGCGATGCGGTTGACAAAGGAGATCATGGTGCCGGCAAAGCTGCCCTCGCGCTCGTCGATCTCGCGGCATCTCTCGCAGGTGCAGCCGCCCTGATGGCCGTAGCCGTCGTTCTGGGTGACGGAGATGACGGCGGCATCGGGATTGGCATCCAGCCACTTGCGGCAGTTTTTCAGAACCGTCTGGAAGACCTTTTCGTCTGTCAGGCAGGGCTGCTCACCGGTCTTGACATTTTCCATCTCTGCAAGCTGGCAGATGGTGTGGCAGAGGCTCTCCGCAAAGAAATACTGTCCGCCGGGGATGTCCTTGGGAAGGCTTGCGTTGACCTTGTTTTTGACCTTGCAGGCAGGGCTCATGGTGGCAAGGAATACGTCGCGGTAGCAGAAGGCGGGATGCTTTTCAATGTGAAGATCCCCGGGCAGGACGAGGGTCTCCGCCGGGGGGATGAGCTCGCAGTCCTCGGCAAAGAAACGGCAGCCGAAGCAATCCTCCAGCAGGGTATAAACGCCGTAGATCACACCGCGGGGCCCCTCGCCGCGGATGAGAATATCTTCACCGTCGGCCTCAATGACAAAGCCCTCGGCATTGCGGTAGGCGTGGGCATCCCCCTCGGGTAGGAGAAGGCGCAGGGCGGGGCCGTCGCCGGTCTCGGGCAGACGGACACCGCAGATCTTTTCGATATAGGCGGCAAGCTCACCGGCGGCAAATTCCGTGCCGGGGCAGCTCTCGATATGGTAGCGGCTTTCGCCGCCGCGGGCGAGAATGAGTTCCTTCATGTCAGGCACCTCACAGCTTTTTTGTTTTTTTGGATCGCCCCGAAAAGACGGGGGACACCGTTCCCGTTTATTGTAGCATAAATGCGAAAAAAAGCAATTGTATTTTTGCTTTCCACCGGGGAAATCTCTTTGCAAAGGCCGAGGATTGTGATATAATAACGAAAAGCATATTGGGGTGTCGCCAAGCGGTAAGGCAACGGACTTTGACTCCGTTATTCGCCGGTTCGAACCCGGCCATCCCAGCCAGCAAAAAAAGCACCCGAAAGGGTGCTTTTTTTTGCTGGCTTGAGAGGGTCGGTAAGCAGAGACGGCGGCAAAATGCGCCGGAAACCCCGCGGCGGGAAGAGAGAAGCTGCGCAATTTGCGTCGCTCGCACTTGTGCGAACGACAGGTTCAGAACCCGGCCATCCCAGCCAACACAAAAGCCACGCGAAAGCGTGGCTTTTGTGTTGGCTGAACGATGTGTTCCGCTCGCGCGGAACGTGATGTACCCTTCGGGCGTGATGTTGCCTTCGGCAGTGATGTGCGCTTCGCGCGTGAGGAAAGCGGAACGCATCACATCACTTTGCGCCTGGGCGCAATACATCACTATGCCGTAAGGCTAACATCACTGCGGCGTAGCCGCAACTTCACTTGAACTTTGCTCGCGCATCTTATCGGGTCTGTAGACAGATTCGAACCGG
>JAFQKV010000098.1 GCA_017414715.1 Clostridia bacterium | reverse complement strand
TTTATCAAACGGAAATAAAGACAAAAAGCACCGATCCTGCGGGATCGGTGCTTTTTGTCGGTCGGTTCTCTTACTTGACGTACTTGAGGATGCCCTCGGGCAGCTCGGAGGCGTCACGGGAGATGGTAACAACGGCGGAGAAGTTGTGCTTCTCGGCGAGATCGTTGAGCTTGTCAAGGAACTCGGCGGCAGCGGCAGCATCTTCATCCACAGCGTTTTTATACAGATTGTCGATAAAGAGGTCGGTCAGATCGTAGTCCTGAGAGGCGATACCGCAGACGAAGCCGAAGAAGGCATCGTAACCCTTGATGGGATACTCCTCGGTGGCAACGAGACGGGCCTTGTGACTGATATCATACGTCAGCTTGCTGGAACGCTCGATGCAGACGACATAACCCTTTTCGGAATTGACTGCCGCGTTGACGAGATCTGCGAGCTGCTTGGTCTTACCGGAACCTTTTTTACCGATGATGCAACGAACCATTATGCTTCCTCCAGAAGAGTGAATTGGGACGGACTCCCCGTCCATATAAATAGTACCATACCAAGGGGGCAGAGTGCAAGAGAAATATGTGATTTTTCACAAAAATTTCTCAGACATCCTTTCCCTTACAGGCGCTTCTTGATCTCCTCGGTCTCTTTCTCGTAGCCGGGCTTGCCGAGAAGGGCAAACATGTTCTTCTTGTATGCCTCAACACCGGGCTGATCAAAGGGGTTGACCTCCAGCAGATAGCCGGAAAGGCCGCAGGCAAACTCAAAGAAATAAATGAGCCGGCCAAAGTCCTCTTCCTCCATATCGGAGAGGTCGATGCGCAGGTTGGGAACACCGCCGTCCACGTGCGCAAGGGCGGTGCCGCGGATGGCGGCGAGATTGATCTCGGAAAGGGTCTTTCCGGCCAGGAAGTTGAGTCCGTCGGCGTTGGCGGCATCGGTGCCGACGATCATGTCCTCGCGGGTCTTTTCAAAGTTGACAACGGTCTCCATGAGGTTGCGCAGACCCTGCTGGATGTACTGACCCATGGAGTGCAGGTCGGCGGTCAGATCAACGGAGGCGGGGAAGATACCCTTGTTCTCCTTGCCCTCACTCTCACCGTAGAGCTGCTTCCACCACTCGGAAACAAAGCGGAAGGCAGGCTCATAGCTGGCGAGGATCTCGGTGGTGTAGCCCTTGCGGTAGAGCGCATTGCGGGCAGCGGCATACTGCCAGGCAGTATTGTCAAGGCCGGGCTTCTGATACTCCTCGGCGGCAGCGGCGGCACCTGCGAGCAGGCGGTCGGTATCAATACCGGCAACGGCGATGGGCAGCAGGCCGACGGGGGTGAGCACGGAATAGCGGCCGCCGACATCGTCGGGAATGACGAAGGTCTCGTAGCCCTCGCCGTCGGCAAGACCCTTCAGGGCGCCGCGGGCCTTATCGGTGGTGGCATAGATACGGCGGGCGGCCTCCTCCTTGCCGTAGCGCTCTTCCATGTAGCTCTTGAAAAGACGGAAGGCGATGGCGGGCTCGGTGGTGGTGCCGGACTTGGAGATGACGTTGACGGAAACGCGCTTGCCCTCGATCAGGCCGAAGAGCTCACGCAGGGCGGTGCCGCTGATGTTGTTTCCGGCAAAGTAGATCTCAGGGGTATCCTTCTTGATAAGGTTATAGTTGGGAGAGCGGAGGTACTCAATGGCGGCGCGGGCACCGAGATAGGAGCCGCCGATACCGATGACCACCAGCACATCGCTGTCCTCGCGGATACGGGCGGCGGCAGCCTTCAGGCGGGCATACTCCTCCTTATCATAATCAAAGGGCAGATTGACCCAACCGAGGAAATCATTGCCGCGGCCGGTCTTGTTGATGAGATAATCGTGGGCACGGGGCAGTTCCTCATAAACTGCCGCGAGGTCGTCACCGACAAAGGGCGCGATCTTGGAAAGATCCAGTTTCAGCATTGTATATACACCTCTGTAAAATATAGTTGCCGTAGTTTTTCCGGCTCCTCTCCGGGAGCCTTTCACACACAGACTGGAACATTATACTACTTTTTTTGCAGAACATCAAGCATAAGCAAAAAAGAAACGGCTGCGGTCCGCATTTTGGGATCGCAGCCGCCGTATATCCGATCAGCCGAGCTCGTTTTCCAGCTTCTGCTCGTCACAGAGAGTAAGCTTTACGGTGAAATACTCGCCCTTCGCGTTATCATAGAAATTGGAGTCGCGATATACCGTCAGTTCCACAACGTCCCCGGCAGAGTACTTATCCTTGATCTTGTTGAGCTCTGCCATGCTGGAAAATTCCTCTCCGGCAAACTTGGTGATGATATCGCCCTTCTGCAGGCCGGCCTGCATGGGCTCGGCTGCACGGAAGGCGGAGATCATAAAGCCGGTGGGGATGCCGTAGTAGTAGCTGTATTCCTCGCTGATGATCTGTCCCTCGATGCCGATGGCGGGCTTTCCGGCGATATAGCCGTACTGAATGAGCTCATCGACGATGGGCTTGAAGACGGCGGTGGGAATCGCAAAGCCGAGGCCGTCAGCATAGGCATCGGAGAGCTTCAGGGAGTTGATGCCGATGACCTGACCGTACATATTGTAAAGCGGACCGCCGGAGTTGCCGGAGTTGATGGCCGCATTGGTCTGCAGAAGAATAAAGGTGTTTTCATCCACCGTGATCTCACGGCCGACAGCAGAGATGATGCCGTTGGTCACGGTGCCGAAAAGCTCCATTCCGTAGGGATTGCCGATGGCGACCACAGGATCACCCACCTTGACGGTGGTGGAATCGGCAAACTCGGCAGCCTTCAGCCCCTCGGCCTTGATTTTCACCACTGCGATATCGGAATCGCTGTCACGCCCCACCACGACGGCTTCGTGGGTGCTTCCGTCATGGAGCAATACAGAAATACTCTGCGCACCTTCAACGACATGCGCGTTGGTGACAATATAGCCATCCTCGCTCATGATAATGCCGGAGCCGGAACCCTCACCGATCTGATTGAAGTTGGTCATCACCTGTGTGATGATGCCAACCACAGAGGGGGAGCAATGCTCAGCGATCTGGCCAATGGTCATTTCCTCACCGGCAACGGGAGTCTTGATCTCGGTTTCCGGTGCTTTGTCCAGTTCCAGATAGGAATTGACCTCGCGGTCGGGATCGGTCACGCCGGAATTCTGCGGATTGCCGACGTTTTCGGAGGCATTGGGACCCACATAGAGCTGCAGGGCACCGTTCTTCACACCGACATAGACATAGTCCATGGCGATGACCGCCACAAGACCCACGGCCAGCGCCGCCACGATTGAAACGGCTGCCAGCAGACCGGCCATGCCGCGCTTTTTCTTTTTATCAGGTGCGGGCGGCGGGGGAACGGCACCCTCGCGGGCTTCGTTATGCCACACGGGCTCCTGCTTTTCCTCCGGTGCCGGTTCCTGAACAGGGGGCTCTTCCTGCACATGCTCCGCCTCGGGTTCTTCCGTGGGAAGAGGCTGGTTTTCGGGCTGAGGATCGGAATCCCAGAAGAAATTGTTATCCATAATCGTTTTCCTTTCTGCATCACTGCAAGGGGGAATTTTCTTCATGCTCCGGCAGGCGGGCCACCGCTTCCGGTTCATTTTTTTGGCGATCAAGTTTGAGTGTAAAGATAAACTCGGCATACTCGCCGGGAGAGGATCTTGCATAGATCTCCTGCCCATGGCGGTTAATGAGAGTGCGGACGATGTAAAGGCCCAGACCAAAGGAGTCCTTGGCAAGACCGCGGGACTTATCCACCTTATAGAATCGGTCAAATACGTGCGGCAGATCCTCCAGGGGAATACCGCAGCCTGTATTATAGACCGAGATCTCACACATGCCCGCCTTTTTGACAACGCTTACCCGGAGTTTTCCGCCGGGATCGGCATATTTCTGCGCGTTATCGATGAGGTTGTACATGATCTGCATGACCGCATCGGGATCTGCCTGTACAAAGACGCGGTCATCGGCAAAATCCAGTTCCACATCCAGACCCTTTTCCTCGATCTGCTTTTCCAGACCGATGGCACATCGGCCGATGATATCGCAGATATTGACGCGGGCAAGGTGGATCTCCTGCCGTCCCGCATCGATACGGCTGGTCAGCAGCAGCTTGTTGACCAGCCGGGAAAGGCGGCGGGTCTCGGAGCCGATGGTCTGCAGATATTCCTCCCTCCGTTCCGGCGGAATGGTCCCGTCCAGCATGCCGTCGGCAAAGCCGGCAATGGTGGTCATGGGCGTTTTGAGCTCATGGCTGATGTTTGCAATGAATTCGCTGCGGGTCTGCTCATTTTTCGCCAGCGAATCGGCCATTTTATTGAAGGCATCGGATAGCTCCGCCACCTCATCGTTTCCGTAAACCGTCACCCGGCGTTCAAATTCGCCCCTCGCAAAGCCGCGGGCGGCATTACGCAGATCCACCAGCGGGCGCACCAGCCGCGCCGTGGAAAGAAAGGTCACCACCGAGGCTCCGCCGAGGATGAGGATGGCTGTCAGCACCAGCAGCGTCGACAGCTGCTGAAAGGCGGAATCCAACGACGACATTCCCGAGGCAAGAAAGATATACACCGTTCCGTAGCGGAAGGTATCCTTCCGTTTTGCCAGCACCGCGGATTTTTCCTTGTAAAAATCCCCCATGGTGCCGACCATATACAATCCCTGCTCGGGCAGCAGATACTGCAAGAGATTCTCGTCGATACTCGTGCGTTTGCCATACTCCGTCCGTTCCTGCCCGGTCGCCGCAAAATCCAGGAAAATTTTCCCTGTGGCATCCGCCACCACCACGGAAAGCTTATAGATATCCGCCGTGGCCTGCAGCGTTTCGGAAACCAGTTCTCCTCCCATGGAAAAGGATCGCTCCGCCAGCGCCATGGCAAGCTCCAGCTGATCCTGTTTTTCTGAGGCGGAGTAGTTGGCCAAAAAGATGGAGAAAATGACGGTGAGCAGCGTGACGGTGATGACGAGCAGGCAGGCCATGGAAAGAAAGTTCTTTTTAAAAACGCTGTTAAAGCCGTTCATCGGGAATGATCTCCCCCGTCACATTATTTTTCCTTGACTTCGAATTTATATCCAACGCCCCACACGGTGCGCAGGCTCCATTTGTCGCTGACACCCTCCAGTTTTTCCCGCAGACGTTTGACATGTACGTCAATGGTGCGGGTATCGCCGAAATAATCAAAGCCCCAGACCTGATCCAGCAGCTGATCCCGGGTAAAGACGGTACCTGGATTGGAGGCAAGAAAATAGAGCAGTTCGATCTCCTTTGGCGGCGCGTCCACTTCCTTTCCGCCAAGTTGGAGGGAATAGCTGTCAAGATCCACGGAGATCCCGTCGTACTCCACGCGTTTGGCACCCTCCTCCACGCCGGTGCGGCGAATAACCGCCCGGATTCGGAGGATGACTTCCTTCATATCGAAGGGCTTGACGATGTAGTCGTCTGCACCGATCTCAAAGCAGGCCACCTTGTCGGTGATCTCGCCCTTGGCGGTGACCATAATGACAGGGATGGAGGATTCCTTGCGGATCTCCTCGCACACCTGACGGCCATCCTTGCGGGGCATCATGATATCCAGCAGTGCAAGGTCGGGTTTGTGTTTATGAAAGGCCTCCATAGCCGCAACGCCGTCCTCGGCGGTGACGACTTCCCAGCCCTCTTTTTCAAGATACAGCCGCAGAAGATTTGCAATATCCGCATTGTCTTCCGCAACAAGGATCCTAAGACTCATGATCGGCCTCCGGTTTCCCGGGAAAATTCTCTCCCGTGTTTTCATCTATATTATACACGATTTCTTTCCGTTTGTATGAATGAATTGTGAATTGACTGTGATTTTTTTGTGAATCGCCCGTTGTTCACAATTTGAGCATTTCGCCGTTTTTCTATCCGGACCCCCCTGTTGTTCTTGACTACTGCCGCAACATTTGCGATAATATACGTATCTTTTTTCTAAAGAAAGGCACCTGTCATGAAATATCTGGTCATGCTGGGCGACGGCATGGGTGACCGTCCCCTTCCCGAATTCGATATGAAGACGCCCCTGGGCGCGGCAGACATCCCCTGTATGGATGCCCTTGCCCGCAAAGGTGACTGCGGTCTTGTGCACATGCTCCGCGAGGGGCTGCCCCTCGGCAGCGACGTTGCCAATCTTTCCGTGCTGGGCTATGAGCCCGCGCGCTATTATACCGGCCGCTCTCCCATCGAGGCTCTCGGTCTCGGCCTGCCCGTGGGCGAAGACGATATGGTCTTCCGCACCAACCTCATCAACACCCGCGGCACCGGCGCAGAGGAGGTCATGGTGGACCATTCCTCCGACAAGATCACCGATGCGGAGGGCCGTGAGCTCTGCGCTTTCCTGCAGGAGAAGCTCGGCGGCGGCGAATTTGACTTCTACTTCGGCGCAAGCTACCGCAATATCATGATCTGGCGCGGCGGACGGAGCAAGTGCGGTGCAGATCTTTCCCTGACCCCGCCCCACGACATTCTGGAGCGCAAAATTGCCGGCTATCTGCCCGCCGGCGGCGGCGCGGATACCCTTTGGGCTCTCTGCGAGCAGGCTGCCGCCCTTCTCGCCGACCATCCCGTGAATATCGACCGCCGTGCCCGCGGTCTGAAGGATGCCAACCGAATCTGGTTCTGGGGCGAGGGCACCAAGCCCGGTCTCTCCTCCTTTGAGGCCGCCTACGGCATCTCCGGTGCCATGGTCACCGCCGTTCCCCTGCTGGCCGGCATTGCCCGCGGCACCGGCATGAAGCTCTACGAGGTGGAGGGTGCCACCGGTGACATCCACACCAACTTTGAAGGCAAGGCAGAGGCCGCCGTCACCGCCTTCCGCGAGGGCGCGGATATGGTCTTTATCCACGTGGAGGCCCCCGATGAGTGCGGTCACGACGGCAACGCCGGAGAAAAAAAGCTTTCCATTGAGTATATCGACCGCCGCATCCTTACCCCGGTGACGGAATATCTTGCCGGTACGGGTGAGCCCTACGGCGTTCTGCTGCTGCCCGACCACGCTACCCCCATCTGCGAGCGCACCCACACGCTGGATGCCATTCCCTTTGTGCGCTACTACAGCCACAAAGCCGGGACCCATCCCGCAGCAGGCTACAGCGAGGCGGCAGCCGCCGCCACCGGTCTTGTGGAAGAAAAAGGAACGGAGCTCATGGCAAAGTTCCTTTCGGTGAAGTAAGCATGCGGATCCTCGGTGTTGATTACGGCGAGGTCCGCACCGGCCTCGCCCTCTCCGACCCGCTGGAGATGCTTGCCTCCGCCGTGGAGACCGTCACGGCCTACCAGCCCGAAAAGGCCGCCCGCGCCGTGGCCGATAAGGCCATCTCCCTCAAGGCGGAGCACATCGTTCTCGGCCTTCCAAAAAACATGGACGGCAGCGAGGGCTTCCGCGCCGAGGCAACGCGGGTCTTCGGTGAGCTTCTCCGGGAAATGACGGGGCTTCCCCTCACCTACTGGGATGAGCGCCAGACCACCAACGAGGCCCACCGCATCCTCGCCGACAACGGCCGCAGCGGAAAGCGCCGCAAAAACGTGGTGGATCAGGTGGCGGCGGTGGTCATCCTGCAAAGCTATCTTGACAGCCGTCCAAGGAGCTTCTAAAGTCGCTCTTTTTCCCTTTCTTTTTTCTGCGTAATGTGTTAGAATAGAAACATACGGAAATTTCACCACCGTCAGGAGGTTTCTCCGCATGAAGATCCTTGTTTCCGCCGGGCTGCACACCCGTGTGAACTGCCCCGTTTTTGTCCCCGCCGCAAAGCCGGCCTACGACCGCTTTGCCCTGCGCACCCCCGGCGGTGAGCGTCTTCCCGCCCAGTATACCGAGCAGGACGGTGTCGGCGGGATCCTCTTTCTTCTGCCCTGGCTGCGCGCCGGCGAAAGCCTGACCCTGCGCGTGGTTAAGGCCGCCGGTCGTACTCCGGCCTGCGCAAGCGTAGCCTGCGAGGATCGGGTCTCCATCCGCCTTTTCGGACGGGAGAGATGCGGCTATTACTTCGGCCGCGATCTTGCAAAGCCCTACCTCGGCCCCTTCTTTGATCGCTACGGCAGTCAGATCACCCGCCTCGATCTCAAAACGGCCGAGCATCCCCACCACCGCTGCTTCTGGTTCTCCCACGGCAGCGTCAACGGCGTGGATACCTGGAACGAACCCGAGGATCACGGCTATATCCGCAACGAAAGCGTTGAGGCCGTGGAAAACGGCGACGTTTTCACCGCCTTTGCGGTCCGCAACGTCTGGACCGATCATGACGGCAAGCCCCTCTGCCACGACCTGACCCGCATCCGCTTCTATGCCATGCCCGACGGCAACACCGTGGCCGACGTTTCCCTCACCCTTTTTGCCGACTGCGGTGACGTGGTGCTTGGCCGCACCAAGGAAGCCGGCCCCGTGGCCGTGCGCATGAACCACAATCTTACCGTGAAGCCCGGCACCGGCCGCTTTGAAAACGGCTGCGGCGGCATCAACGAGGACGAGATCTGGATGAAGCGCGCTCCCTGGTGTGATTACTACGGCACCGAAAAGGGTCACCTCTGCGGCTTTGCCATTCTGGACAATCCGGAGAACGAGGGGCATCCCTGCTACTGGCACGCCCGGGACTACGGTCTCATGGCACCCAACAATTTCTACATCCCCGGTGACCGCCGCATCCCCGCCGGTGAGAGCATGACCTTCCGCTACCGTCTCGTGGCCCACAGCGGCAATACCCGTGATGCCGGCATCGCCGCCCGCTTCGCGGATTACGCAGCCCCTCCCGCAGCCGTCTGCGAGGAATAAAATCAGAAAAAGAATAAAACCACATAAAGGAGAACACGCATCATGAGCAAGAAAATCGGTTACGGCGTTCTCGGCCTCGGTATCGGCCGCTATCACGCCAAGGCTGCCTTCGACATGGAGGAGGCCGAACTCGTCGCCGTGTGCGATGCCCGCCCCGACCGCCTGGAGAAGCACAAGAGAGAATATCCCGAGATGTATCCCGACCTGACGGTTTACACCAAGTATGAGGATATGCTCGCCAATCCCGACATCGACATCATCTCCGTCGCCACCCCCTCCGGCACCCATGCCGAGTATGTCTGCCAGGCTCTGCGCGCCGGCAAGCACGTTCTCGTTGAGAAGCCCATCGACATCACCCTTGAGGCTGCTCAGTCCATCGTGGAATGCATGAAGGATACCGGCAAGAAGGTCGCCTGCGTCTTCCAGAACCGCCGCACCCCCAACATACTCGCCATGAAGGAAGCCATCGACAACGGCCGTCTCGGCAAGCTCATCTCCGGTGAGTTCTCCGTCAACTGGTACCGTACCGACGATTATTTCGCCGACGGCGGCTGGCGCGGAACCTGGGCTATGGACGGCGGCGGATCCCTGATGAATCAGGCTGTTCACACCGTTGACCTCATGCAGTGGATGATGGGCGACGTTTACTCCGTCCGCTCCGTCATGGGCCTATACAACCACGACATCGAGACCGAGGATATGACCAAGTCCATCGTCACCTTCAAGAACGGTGCCGTTGCCACCTTCACCTCCACCACCTGCGCCTACCCCGGTCTGTCCACCGACATCGGTGTTCACGGTACCGACGGCTCCATCGAGCTTGTGTGGGGCGACGTGCGTACCTGGAAGATCCGCAATGAGTCCGAGGAAAAGATGCTGGAGGAAGAGGCTGCCATGAAGAGCGGCGAGGGCCTTGCCAACACCGCCACCGGTGCCGATCCCAACAAGGTCGGCGGCCATCCCTTCCACGTGCAGGATATCGTTCACGCCGTCATGGAGGACCGCGATCCCTATGTCGGTCCCGTCGAGGCCATGAAGGCTCTGCGCATCATCCTCGCCGTTTACGAATCTGCCAAGAACGGAGGCAAGGAAGTCGTTATCGGCTGATCACACCCCGTATGCATACCAAAGCCCGGAGAGCATGTCCTCTCCGGGCTTTTTATGTAAATCTTAAGATTTGTCTGCTTTAAAATGATGCACCTTTTCTGTTATAATATAGATAATTCAACGGAAAGCGTGAACACACATGAAAGCAAAAGTCCTGCGCATCGCCCTTCCCCTGCTCTGTCTGCTCGTTTTGACCTTTTTCCTGCTGCGGCTTCTCTCCGATTACGGATACATCCCCGGCCGGGTCTATTCCGCCGCAGATTTCGGCATCGAGACCCTGCAAAGTCCCCGGGATGCCGACGGCGACGGGGTGGATGACTACACCGATATGCTCCTTGCTGCCCGCGCCCGCATCGAAAGCGCGCCGAAGTATGTCAGCGCCTATTATGCCGGCGGCTATCCCCCGGAGGGGGAGGGTGTGTGCACCGACGTCATCTGGATGGCCTTCCGGGCCGCGGGATACGACCTGAAATCGCTGGTGGATGCCGATATCGCCGCCCGGCCGGAGGCTTATACCGCCATTACCGCGCCCGATCCGAACATCGACTTCCGCCGGGTTCGCAATCTGCGGGTATTTTTTGAAAAATATGCCGCCTCCCTCACCTGCGACACCTCCGCCATCGCCGCCTGGCAGCCGGGAGATATCGTGGTCTATGCCGGACACATCGGCATCGTTTCCGATAAGCGCAACCGGCTCGGGATCCCCTATATCATCCATCACGGCAGCGGCACCGGCGCAGAGGAAAACGCCCTCCTGCATGACGAGATCGTCGGCCACTACCGCTGGGAGGGGTAATATCAAAAAAAAACGGAAGCACCCCAAGGTGTGCCTTCCATAAAGCAGGTTTTAGCTGCCGAGATCATCGTAGGGCGGTGGCTTGCTACCGCCGTTGTAAACGGTGTAGATATAACAATGCGGCGGAAGATGTACCCCCGCCCTACAACAAAAGGAGCACGGACATTTGTTCGCGCTCCTTTTCACATGCCTTGCCTCGCAAGGTATAGTGTATTACACCTTTTAGATGTACTATCGGGCGGTAATGAGCCTCCTCAGATTTGTAGCCCCGAAAGACCATCAACTTTTCCTGACAAGCACTGCTTTTGTGGACACAAAAGCCTAATTAGTTAAAATCCCATCAATCATTTTGAGCAGTTCTTCTTGAGATTGATACTGCTTGGGCATAGATTTTGCCAATTCAATAGCTCTTTCACGATTATTTGTTACTGCTGCAGCACCACACAAATAGTAAATGGCGTTGTACCGATATTTTTGAACAGGACATTTTGCAATAATATTCTCACAAAGCTGATTTAACTCTTCGCCCGCTGAAAGATAATTTTTGTTATGCTTTGGTATGGCAAGAATAGCCAAAAAAACAACAAGGCTATCTTTTAATATCCAGCTGTCAGGGTACTGATTTAGTCCTTCTCTTATCATATTATTGGGGTTTTCGCCAACAATGGATTCAAACGCCTCTTTTCTAATGCGAAAAATCTCTTTCTCCTTGCTTTGCAGATCTACTCCAAGCAAATAATCACAAGATACGTTAAACGTGTAGGCAATGGGTGCTAACATTGAAATGTCAGGCATTGATGAATCGGTTTCCCAACGGCTCACGGCTTGCGCCGATACCCCCATCATTTCTGCAAATTGTTCTTGGGTCCAACTGTTTTCTACACGCAATTTCTTAATCTTCTCTCCGAGAGTCATAAAAACTCCTCCAAATTTGTATTTCAGGCGGCCTCCTGTGATTTTATTATAATATGGTTGAAAGATATTGTCTACATACTGTTACTTGAATCAAAAACACGCATAACTTGTGTTCGCTCTTTTCTACATGGTGTGCAAAATGTAAAATGATGAATTGGCGCACCTGCTTTATCGCGGGTGCGCCAATTGGGGTGCTTCTTACTTAATAAATCCTATTCTCTTCCCAAAAGCCAATCCGGCGAAACTTCCAGGATCTCCGCCAGTGCCTTCAGCTCAATGTCCGAAACGGGGCGTTTCTGCCCTTCCAGGAGAGACAGCGCAGGAACACTCATATCGACCCCCGCCAGCTGCAGTTTTGCAAGAAGTTCAACCTGCTTCCATCCTTTAGCAAGCCGCGCTTCAGTTACCCGGCGGCCAATTATATTTCGATTGCCCAAAGAAAGTTTCCTGGGTTTCATGTCTCTCCCCCTCCTTTTGTTATATTATAAAGCAAGTATCATACCGATCGCAAACATTTTTGTATTAAAATCTTTTAATGAAACCGCCGAGCGGTGCCAAAAGTGGTGCCGCTCGGCGATAATTTCATTCAGGGGTTAATGTATTTCCCTTCAACGCTGAATACGCCATCGGTCAAAGGCTTTTCAATGTCTGGTTTGCGCAGGATATTACGGCAAATCAGCTCATCCGTAACATATCCAATTACCTGATACAGATAGCAGCTTATCCACTGATTAATCTGATCATACAGGTGCTTCGGAACGAATTTTTCAAAACTATTCCGCACATTACGAATCCATTCTGCAAGGAGATCATCGAGTTTTTCATCCGTCATATCAAACAGTGAACTAAATTTTTCAAACTGCTCTGCAGTAAAGTAAGGGAAGTTTAAGAGGAAGCCTTCCTCTGCCTTTATAATCAAATTAGTTTTGATAAGATAAGTAGCATCTTCTTCGGAAAGTATTTTTTCAGATACAACACCATTTACGCTGTTCTGGGGTATGCCGTTTGCGCACATCCAACGCATCCCCTTGTTATGGTAAACGTCGTAATCAAAATATTTATTAACCCAATAGTAATAGATATGCGACGGGTCTTTGTGCTCGCTACCGCTATCTTCTCCTGCAACATTGCATCCGGAATTATACTCCGCAGAATTTTCCGACTCATCTGCCGTTTCTTCCACGATAAACCAGCCATAACCGCCATCCTTTCTCGGAGGGTACGGATCACTTTTAAGCTTTAAACGTTCATTTTTTATATCTCCGATTTTACGTCTGATCATATAAGGAACAATGATATGGCCAAGTCTTTCTACGCCAAAATTATTTCCGTAAAAATCCAAAGCACGGATTTTGTTTTCCGTTTCTCTTAAAATAGTTTCAAATTTGTCTGCAAGCATACTGACTACCGATGCAGAAACATCTTCGATCCGCTTTCTGTCATCCAGACGAAAGATAATAAAATTGGTCACATACTTATTCCCCACCTTACAGATGGCATCTCCATATTCAAGGCGGGGAAGTTCATCCTCTACATACATTGTAGGGATGCCCGTGCTAATACTGATCTCCTCTACTGTCAAGGGCCTTTCATAAGCCGCGAGGCAGATAGCACGCGAAATCTGCGTGTGAAGATATGCATCGGAATCCATATTACCGTTACAAGTTCCGGTATTCCAATTAATTCTCTTATACACCTTATCCATTTTATCTTCTCCTATCCTATCTCTGATTTTTTGGCGTCCTACATTCAACCGCCATTTAATTGTGGTTTCGGGGAGAGAATACTTTTTTGCAAGGCTTCTAATCGACAATTCGCCGATATAGTAGTCTACAAAAATGTTCTTATACTCAGATGACAACGTGTGCAGACAGCGAAACATCGTATCATATCGTTCCTGCATACTTTCCATATCGACATCGGAATAATCTTCAATATCAAAAAGTTCTTCTTCACACGACAATACAATTTGATTTTTATTTCGAGCATCGATAAAGCGAGCATATCGATTATGTGCGATTCGCCAAACCCATGCATCAAACGATATGATTCGATATTTGTTCATTCCATCAAGAATATGACACATGATCTCGCTGGCAAGATCCTCAGCATCGCAGCGGTTGGATAAACGCTTATAGCAAAAGCGGAATATCGGCTCGATGTACGGAATGATTTTGTTCTCGTCCAAGTTTTTCTCCTCCTTTCTTTTGGGATGCAATCATGATTACACCCTTATAGTGCATTAAAATCAGTATGGATAGGCAGTTTTATAAAAATTACACCATATTTTTTACATTCGTATACAGTCTTCAATCCTCTCCGTGTTCACAAAACAGCACCTGCAGTAAAAAGCACTATACTACGGCTACTGTTTATTTATTCACGCATTTCCAAGCACATCCCGTGCTTCCGGCATTCCCTCGATCTTTGGAGGGTTAAGCAGGTAGTCAAAGAGATCCTCTCCGATAAAAGCGCGGGCCTTTTCCACCACCGCCCTCTCGTCGGGCGTGTCCATGGCCACGAGGGATTCAAAAATGGGTTTCGGCTCGCCGACGCCCTCCGGGGCCTCCGGATCGTAGCGGAAGATGCCGAGATTCAGGCCGAATTCGTGAGGATTGTCCACACAGGCATGATGGGTGAACATATCCACGCATTTCATGTTCCTCGCCTTCATATAGGCCAGCACATACCCTGCCGCCGCCTGCTTTTCGGTAATGGTCTGCAGGTCACCCGACTGAGAATTGAAGCCCTGCTCGCTGAAGATGACCCGGCGCAATTCGCCTCGGTAAAGATACTCCGGCTGCGAAAGGAAGGCTTCCAGCACCTCCATATTTTTAAAAGTGATCTTCTGCGTATCCAGCGAGAAGCGCGGCACGCGGTCATTCCAGAAATCGGGGAATCGGAGGTTTTCGGGATAGGGATGATGGGCAACGCCCCAGTCAAAATTGCCCTCCGTGGCGGCATATTCGTTAAGCAGCTCCAAAAGCCGACGGCCGGGATAGAAGCGCAGGGGCTGGGCATCGCTGAAATTGACCCCCGTCCAGAAATGATCCAAAGAGATATACACCCGGAAGTAACTGCAGTGCTTGCGGGCACAAAGCCAGGCCATGCGCATGGCCTGGGTGTATTCGCGCATGTAGTCTTCGGCGGTCATCTCACCGGCGTTGCCCCAGACGTACTGGGAATTGACCTCGTTGGAGATGATGGCGCCGCCGGCGCGGCCGTACTTTCCGTCCGGACGGGTGTAACGCTCCACCAGGAACTCCACAAACGCGCCAAAATACCCAAGTCCCTCCTCCGTCTCGGTGTTGAAGGCGCTGATAAAGGCATCGGGATAATTCCAGTCAAAGCGGGGATGGATGACCTTGTCCAGCAGCGCCTTCTCCCCCGTGGAGCCGAAGGTGCGGGGCGCATTGAGAAGGATGAGCGTATTGAGCGGCGCGATTTTCATACGTTCATCCAGCCCGCGCAGGGCGCCTTCCAGAAAATAATAGGTCTTTCCGTTATGCTCGTAGGGAATGGTGTCCTCCGTCGGCACGGTGGACATTATGCCGGGCAGGGAGACGTCATACCGTCCCTGCGGGATGCCGAGCCGCGCACCGAGCCGCGGCGGTGCACCGAGGGTCTTGATGGTATTCGGCTGGGGATATTCCCCCGTTACCTCCGGCACGTCGGAGGCAATATCCGTCACATAGCAGACACCCTCCGCCCCGGAAACGGAAAAGCGGGAAAAGATTCGGTCACCCTCGCCGTTGCTGCGCGGAAGGGTGATCACGCCGCCGACGGATTCTGTTTCCGTCCGGGAGATGACACGCGCCGGCGCACCGCCCACGGTGGCGGCATATTCGGTGACGCAAACCGTACCGTCGGCATCGGCATACAGGCGGATCTCCCCGCGGCAAGCCTCGATTTTCGTAATTTTCATATACCCATCCTCCACCATAGTTTTCATGTTGTCAATATACCGCATACCTTTCGCGCTGTCAATAAGCATACCGGTATTCCGCACAATTTTGACAGTTTTTTGTATTTTTGCAAAAAAAGCATTGACAAACGGAATTTCGCTGGTATAATATATATGTTGTTTCCGCTCCACAGACAGCAGGAGCCCTTTACAGGGCGTAACGCGAAAGCTTCCTGCCGAGGATACGGTGCGATGATTCTTGAGATCAGTTCGCCCTCGTGTCTCTCCGGACGCGGGGGCATAATTTTTGATCTCAGGAGGTGAAATTAGAAATGCTGCATGCAAACGCAAGCATCCTCGAGCAGAAGAAGGCCAAGGTGGCCGCTGTTGCCGAAGAGATGAAGAATGCGAAGTCTTTCATTTTCGTCAACTTCTCCGGCATTCCTGTTGAGGATGATACCAAGCTGCGCCGTGAGCTCCGTGAGGCCGGTGTCAAGTACGAGGTCGTTAAGAACTCTATCCTGACCTTCGCCCTTAAGGAGGCCGGTTACGAGGTCCTCGCCGAGAACCTTGCCGGCTGCACCGCCATCGCATCCTGCGATTCCGATGCCGTTGCTCCCGCCCGCATCCTGTACAACTACGCCAAGAAGCACGAGAACTTCCAGTTCAAGGGCGGCGTCGTTGAAGGCAAGGTGGTGGATTCCGCCGCTATTGTCGACGTTGCCAAGCTGCCGACCCGCGAGGTTCTCATCGCCATCGTCCTCGGTACGCTGCAGGCACCCATTTCCGGTCTGGCCCGCGCGCTGGATCAGATCCGCGAGAAGCAGAGTGCGTAACCGCACCGCTCCCGCAAAGTTTTGACAACCAAACTCTTATTTATATTTATTTTGGAGGATTAGAAAAATGGCCAGTGAGAAGATTCTTGGCATTATCGAAGAGGTAAAGACTCTTACCGTTCTCGAGCTCTCCGAGCTCGTTAAGGCTCTTGAGGAGGAGTTCGGCGTTTCCGCTGCTGCTCCCGTTGCTATGGTTGGCGGCGCTGCTGCTGACGATGCTCCCGCCGCTGCTGAGCAGACCGAGTTCGACGTCGTGCTCAAGGCTGCCGGTGCTAACAAGATCGCTGTTATCAAGGTCGTCCGTGAGCTGACCGGCCTTGGCCTGAAGGAAGCTAAGGAGCTCGTCGACGGTGCTCCCAAGACCCTTAAGGAAGCCATCTCCAAGGACGATGCCGAGGAGATCAAGAAGAAGCTCGAAGAGGCCGGTGCTGAGGTCGAGGTTAAGTAAGACCCCGCTTTTGCCGCAAAACGCCTTCAAAAGGAGCAGGTCCATCCGGATCTGCTCCTTTTTTTGCTGTGCAATATACAAAAAACATTCCCGGCAGCCATTCGGTTGCCGGGAATGAAGCTTTTGTTCGTTAGCCGTTCTGCTTTTCCATATCCTTCTTGCGGATCTCTACGCGGCGGACCTTGCCGCTGATGGTCTTGGGAAGCTCGTCGACAAATTCCACGATGCGGGGATACTTGTAGGGTGCGGTGTGGGTCTTGACGTACTCCTGCACCTCTTTTTTCAGAGCATCCGTGCCTTCCGTGCCGCGGGTGAGCACGATGGTCGCCTTGACGATCTGTCCGCGCACCTCATCGGGCACGGGGGTGATGGCACATTCGAGCACGTAGGGAAGCTCCATGATGACGCTTTCGATCTCGAAGGGTCCGATGCGGTAGCCGGAGGACTTGATGACATCGTCGTTGCGGCCGACGTACCACAGATAGCCGTCCTCGTCCATGGTGGCCTGATCGCCGGTGTGATAATAGCCGTCGTGCCAGACCTCGGCGGTCTTTTCTTCATCGAGATAGTAACCGATGAACAGGCCACAGGGGCTGCCGTCCTTGGTGCTGATGCAGATCTCGCCCACGTCGCCGGTCTTGCAGGGATTGCCGTCGCCATCCAGAAGCACGACGTCGTAGAGGGGACTGGGCTTGCCCATGGAGCCGATCTTCGGGGTAGAGCCAACAAAGTTTGCAATGGAAAGGGTGGTCTCCGTCTGGCCGAAGCCCTCCATGATGGTCAGGCCGGTGGCTTTCTTGAACTGGTTGAAGACCTCGGGATTGAGGGCCTCGCCCGCCATGGTGGCGTACTTGATGGAGGAAAGATCGTACTTGGAGAGATCCTCCTTGATGAAGAAGCGGTACATGGTGGGAGGTGCGCAGAAGGTGGTGATGTTGTACTTTGCAAAGAGAGGCAGGATATCCTCCGAGTGGAAGCGGTCAAAGTCGTAGGTGAAGACCGCCGCCTCACAGAGCCACTGGCCGTAGAGTTTACCCCAGAGTGCCTTGCCCCAGCCGGTGTCGGAGATGGTGAAGTGCAGACCGTTGGGATCTACATTGTGCCAATGGCGCGCCGTAGGATAATGGCCGAGGGCGTACTTGTAGGAATGGGTAGCGATGCGGGGATATCCCGTGGTGCCGGAGGTGAAGAGCATGAGCATGGGATCGTCACCGCAGGGAGAATCGGGCTTGCGGTCAAAGTGGGTGGAGAAGCGCTCCATCTCCACGTTGAAGTCTGCCCAGCCCTCTCGCTTGCCGCCCACCATGATCTTGACCATGCCGGGGAACTCCGCCGCCGCCTTTTCGGCCTCTGCGGCGACCTCACCGTCGGCGGTGCAGACGATGGCCTTGACCTTTGCGGCCTTGTAACGG
>JAFQKV010000097.1 GCA_017414715.1 Clostridia bacterium | reverse complement strand
GGCGCACCTGCTTTATCGCAGGTGCGCCAAAAGCCTCCTGTTTTTTTGCACTATGTTCGGAATTTACAGGGAAATTGCCTGGATATCCTCGTTTTCCTGCAGGATCGCCACGACCTTCTCCAGACCTGCGGGATCGTGCATCCGCACATTCATGGCAAGATTCAGATATATATCCGCATCTGCGTTGATTTTGGTGGAAACGATCTCGATGCGTCGCTCGGCCAGCTGCTCGCGCAGATGTGCAACGGCCTCCGGGCTATTCTTGATACGCACCAGCAGCTCGGCGGTGTTATCGTTTGCCAGCACCTTATCGTAACCGATGAGGAAGGTGTGGAAGACGATCTGCACCACGATGACAAGGATGGTCGCAAGCACGCCCGTCAGGTACATACCGCAGCCGATGGCCATGCCCACCGCAGAGGTCACCCAGATGCCCGCCGCCGTGGTCAGGCCCTTGATGGTGGCACCCTTAACGATCATGCCTGCGCAAAGGAAAGAAATACCGGTAACAATGTTGGAGGCGATTCGGCCGGCATCGCTGGTGATGCCGTTGCCCACCACATCGACAAAGCCGTATTTGGAAATGACCATCATCAGTGCCGCGCCGAGAGCCACGATGACGTGAGTACGGAATCCGGCATCCTTCTGCCGCAGCGTACGTTCAATACCGATGGCACCGCCGCACAGGCAGGCAACCGCCAGCCGCAGAACCAATGCTCCCTGATCCTGGAGCGCCGTAAGGATCATTTCCCACAAATTCATGTCATTTCGCCTTTCTTCGGGTATATTTTGTATATATTACCATAAAACTATGCGGATGTCAAATTCTTTAGTCCTGTTTCCGGAACATTCTTAAATATTCAGCCGATTCAGGTTCTGCAGCGGCAGCCGGTCAGCGTACAGATGGCCGTTGTCGGACAGACAGATGCATTTGGGGGCACAGACTTCCTTCCCCTCATAGTTGATGATGGTAACACCGGTGTGGTTGATGCCGAAAGCGCGCCAGAAGAACTGCGGCGGCTGCCAGAGCAGATGAGACAGCCATGCGCAGCCAAAGCCCGCATGACAGAAGCAGGCCACCCGTCCGGCATCCGGACCGATGCGGCGGTAGACACCGCCCTCGCGTTCCAGCCCAAGCCGACGGAAGAAATCGTCCGATTCCGCCACCATGGCATCATAGCCTTCCTTGATCGGGTGCCCGGCAAAAACCGGTGCTTCATACCACCGGGCCCGGGGCAAATCATTTTCTTCCCTGTACATTTCCTCCCGCAGAACATCCTTGATCCAGTGGCGTTTGCCATCCGGCATATCGATTCCGAAACGCTCCATGGCAAGGTTTTCATCCATAAAGGGCTCGACCTGCGCCTGAATACCCAACAGATCGCAGGTGGGCTGCGCCGTCATGCGGGCGCGGCCGCGGGGAGAGGTATATATCCGGTCCAGCCCGTGAACGGCAAGGCGCTTTGCCACCGCTTCTGCCTGCAGGCGGCCCTTTTTCGTCAGAGAATCGGGGGTGTACACAGGATCCCCATGTCGGATAACATACAGAAGCATACCGGATCATCCTCTTTTTTTCATTTTTTTAATTTTATCATATTCCCTCCGTTTTCTCAAGAGAAAAGACCGCAGATCCTTGCAGATCTGCGGTCCATGAATATGTTTTTTTATTTTTCGGACAGGATCTGCTCCCGCAGGGGCGCAATGCCCATAATAACGGCTGCGCCGATGGCCGTGAGGATGATCTCCGGCACCATGTACAGGCCGTTATAGACCGCGGAATAGACGACCGCAAGTCCCGTACCGGAGAAATTCTGTAGGATCGAGGCACCGAAGGAGTTGTTCATCACGTCGGTAAAGAACCACTCGGCATAGCCGCTCCAAAGAATAACACCGGAGGCAAAATGGCATACGAAACGGAGCAGCGCCGCAAAGGCTGCACCGATCGCCGCAGCCGCTCCGTGCTTTTTGATACGCCCGCGGAAAATACCCGCAAAGCCCAGCACCGCAAAGGCAACAAGGTAATCCAGCAGCGCCATCAGCACGGTGCTCAAGGGATCCAGTCCCGCAAAGGCCTGGCTTCCCACCGCGCCGAACACGCCCTGCAAAACTCCGTAGACTGCGCCGCAGCAAAGGCCCCAGCGGGTGCCGTACATATAGGCGATGATGGCGATGGGCACCATGCTGAAGACGGTGACACCGCCGCCGTAGAGAAACTTCGGGGTGATGACGAGAAAGGACAGGACGACGGCGAGGGCGACCAGCATTCCGCTGGTGACGAGACGTTTGGTGGATGCGTTCATTTTGGATTCTGACTCTCCTTTTCATTTTTTCGGAATAAGTCATACCAAAAAAGCACCGCGGGGATATATCCCTCGCGGTGCTTTGATTCAAAAGGCATCGAATTTCGTGCTCCCTACGCTGGCATTATCCATATCAGGTTAAGGGTTCGATCCCACATTCCGGGATCATCTCAGCCGGCCCTGCGCCAGCACCCCTGACTTATTCACTTGACGGGGCTGATTATAACAGACCCTTTTGCGTTTGTCAACCTCTTTTTTACAGATCCACCCGGTTGTTGTGCTGCAGGGGCAGGCGGTCGGCGTAGAGGTGGGAATTGTCCGAAAGGGACAGGCACATGGGCGCACAGAGCTCCTCCCCCTCAAAATTCAAAACGGTAACGGAGGAGTGGTTGATGTCAAAGCTGCGCCAGAAGAGCTGGGGCGGCTGATAGAGAAGGTGAGACAGCCACGAGCAGCCAAAACCCGCATGGCAGAAGCAGGCAACCCTGCCGGGATCGGGGCCGATGCGGCGGTAAAGGCCGCCCTCACGGGCAAACCCAAGACGGCGCATGAAATCGTCCGACTCCTCAACAAGGGCATCATAGCCCGGCTTGACCAGCGGCCGGTCGGCAAAGACCGGCGCTTCAAACCAGCGATCCCGCGGCAGCTCGTTTTCCGGCAGGAACATCTCCATGCGGCGCGCACCCATGATCCAGGTGCGTCCGCCCCCCGGCGTGGGCACGTTGAAGCGGTCCATCGCCCGGCTCTCATCCATGAATATTTCAACCTCCGGCTCGATGCCCAACAGATCGCAGGTGGGCTGCGCCGTCATGCGGGCGCGGCCCTTGGGCGAGACAAAAATGCGGTCCAGCCCGTGGACGGCCAGACGCTTTGCCACCGCCTCCGCCTGCAGGCGGCCCTTCTGTGTCAGCGAATCGGGGGTGTATACGGGATCCCCGTGCCGGATAATAAACAGAATCATTTTCTTGCTTCCTTTTTCGCATTTCCCGCAGGCTCGGTGCCCCCGGGTCAAGTCCTATTTTACCACAGTTTCCGTCCGGAAGCAAGCGTGCATATTTTTCAAATTATATGCATATTATACACCCTCGTATACGGCTGCGCAAATGACGGAAAGGTTTTTGTTCAAAACGCCTAAAGAACTATATATGTATCCCCTTGACAAACCTCTCTGACATGGCGTATAATTTAGGCACACTTTGAATATTTATTCAGCCGCTTTTGCGGCGCAAGGAGCAGGATATGGATAAGAAAAATATCAAGAAGGTCGTTCTGGCCTACTCCGGCGGTCTGGACACCTCCATCATCATCCCCTGGCTGAAGGAAAACTACAACAACTGCGAAGTCATCGCCGTCTCCGGTGACGTGGGACAGGGCACGGAGCTGGACGGTCTCGAGGAGAAGGCCATCAAGACCGGTGCCTCCAAGCTCTACGTTATGGATCTCAAGCAGGACTACGTTGAGAATTACATCTGGCCCTGCCTGAAGGCCGGCGCCGAGTATGAGACCTATCTGCTCGGTACCTCCCACGCCCGTCCCTGCATCGCCAAGGGCCTTGTGGACATCGCCCTCAAGGAAGGTGCCGATGCCATCTGCCACGGCTGCACCGGCAAGGGCAACGATCAGGTCCGCTTTGAGCT
>JAFQKV010000096.1 GCA_017414715.1 Clostridia bacterium | reverse complement strand
TTTTACTGTGGCGAATATGACATATGGTACTGTGCGCATGACCGGCTCCGTGTACCGGTGACTGGTGAATATTCATTTTCATCCGATAATCTCGGTGGCTTCATCGTTACGGCAAAAACGGAATAAACGAGCAAAAGCCCACAGATGGGAAGCCATCTGTGGGCTGTATTTATTTGCCGATATATTCAAGCAGCTTGAGAATGATGGTGTTTGAAATCAAAAATCCTTTCATCGTCAGCCGCCAGCCCTGCTCCGTGCGCACGGCAAGTCCGCCTTTGGAAATACGGGAGAAGAATTCCTCCACCTTCTCAAAGGACTGACCGAACCTTGCCTCAAAGACCATACGGTTTATGCCGTCCGCAAGCCGTAGGCTCATCATAACATACTCGCGGATCTGTGCTTCCGGCTCGATGAGCTCTTCCTCGCTGCGCTCCGGGAGCGTGCCGTTCCTGACGGCGTTGATATAGCCCGCGAGATCACGTGTGATGCCGTAGCGCGTTGCGTTCATAAAGGAATGGGCAGCGGGTCCAAAACCAACATATTCATTGAGCTTCCAATACTTCATATTGTGTCGGCAGGCAAAGCCTTCCTTCGCAAAATTGGAGATCTCATACTGCGTATAGCCCATGTCGCAAAGCTTCTGCGCACCGGAAAGATAGAGCTTTGCGTAGGCATCGTCATCCGGCAGATCGAGCGTGTCCCTGATATCGTGGAAGGGGGTACCTTCTTCGATCTTCAAGCCGTAGAAGGAGACATGGTCGGGTGCCAGCTCCCGTACGTCGGAAAGTGTTGTAAGCAGGCTTTCCTCAGTCTGACCGGGAAGACCGAACATGATATCGATACTGATGTTTTCAAAGCCTGCACGGCGCGCATCACGCACCGCCTGTGCGGCATCTCTTGAATTGTGGATCCGACCGAGGCGTTTGAGCTCCGAATCGTTGAGGGACTGAACACCGAAGGAGATTCGGTTAAAACCCGCACGGCGGAGCTTTTGATAATCTTCACAGGTCAGGGTTGCAGGGTTGGATTCCAGGGTGATCTCCGCATCCGGGGTAAGGTCAAAGCTTTGACGGAGCCTTTTCAGAAGCCATGCAAGCCGCTTTGGTCCCAGGATCCCCGGGGTTCCGCCGCCGAAATAGACCGTTTCCACGCTGGCACCGGCAAGATCCGCACGGCTGCGACGAAAATCGACAGCCAAGGCCTTGATATAGTCATCCATGGCCGATGTATCGGTCAGAGAATAAAAATCGCAGTAGGCGCATTTTTTGGCGCAGAAGGGGACATGAACATATATGCCCATGCGGCGAAGCCGCCGGTGCGCACCGGAAATATACTGTACCTGCAAATGCTTAAGTGACATGAAAATATCCTTTCAAGACGTGAGGCTTACAGCTCGGAGAGTGCAACGTCCACCACGCAGATGCTGCGGCGATACCAGGTGTAGGAGATACAAAGATCTCCGTTGGATCTCTGGATGATCGCGGGGTAGGAAAACTCACCGGGGGCGCGGTCAAAGTCGCAGACACGGCGGAAAGACATACCGTTGTCCTCGGAGATAAGCAGAGAGATGGGGGAGCGGCTGCCCCAATTCTTTCCGATGGGATTGCACACAAGGGCAACACGGCCGTCAGACAGGCGAACGGCATCGATGCCGGAGTTATTGTTGGGATACACGGTTCGCTCGGCTTCGCTCCATGTGACACCGCCGTCATGGGATTCGGAACGCATGATAAATCCGCAGTTGGAACGGAAAAGCGCGTAGATATCCATATCGGAAGTTGCCCAAAGGGTGGGCTGAATGGTGCCGTCGGGTTTTGCCGCATCCTCGGGCAGAGTTCCGGCTAATGCTTTCCCGACATAGTCGGACTGCACTTGGCCGGTGTAGATGTAATTGGATTTCTCCCAGGTTATACCGCCGTCATCCGAGCGGTCCACAAAGGAGAACCAGGAGGGGGTCTCAATGCTTGCGGGTGCAAGAATGCGGTTTCCTGCAAGGATCGGCTTGTTTTTCACAGGCCCGCGGCAAAGGGTGTCGCCTTCAACAAGCTCACGGGGCGCGGAAAAGTTTTCGCCGCCGTCTCGGCTCTCAATGACAAGAGAATACCAGTTACGGGGATTCTCACCGCGCATATAATAGAGCTGCAGCGTTCCGTTATATACAAAAAGAACAGGATTCCAGTGGGGAAGAGGGCTGTCAGCCACGCAGCGGGGCTTTTCCCAACCGCCGTTTATGCGGCGGGAAAACCAGATGCCGACATCCGGATTCTTTTCGTGTGTGCCGCCAAACCACGCTGCACACACCGTACCGTCGGAAAGCTCCGCCACGGTGGAAGCGTGGCACTGTGGTGTTGGGGCATTGGCAAAGGAATAGACGAGTTGTTCGAGCATGATTATACCTCCGAATCAAGTTTGAGAACGGCCATAAAAGCTTCCTGAGGAATTTCAACGCTGCCAAAGGAGCGCATGCGCTTTTTACCTTCCTTCTGCTTTTCAAGCAGTTTCTTCTTACGGGTGATATCACCGCCGTAGCACTTGGCAAGAACGTCCTTTCGCATGGCCTTGACCGTCTCACGGGCGATGACCTTGTTGCCGACGGAGGCCTGCACGGGGATCTCAAACATTTGACGCGGGATATGTGTTTTAAGCTTTTCGGCCATCTTGCGCGCCTTGGCATAAGCCTTTTCATTGTGCACGATGAAGGAAAGTGCATCAACGATATCACCGTTTAAGAGGATATCCAGCTTGACGAGGTTGGAACGGCGATAGCCGAGGAATTCATAGTCAAGGGATGCGTAGCCGCGGGTACGGGATTTCAGCGTATCAAAAAAGTCGTAGATGATCTCGTTTAAGGGTAGCTCGTAATGCAGCTCCACGCGGGTGGCATCCAAATAGCGCAGATCCTTGTAAATACCGCGTCTGTCCTGACAGATCTCCATAATATTGCCGACATATTCATTGGGAACGATGATATTTGCGTTGACATAGGGCTCTTCGGCGTATTCGATGACACCGGGATCGGGCCAGTTCAGAGGGTTGTCGATGTAGCATTCCTCATTGCCCATGGTCTTGACCTTGTAAACCACGCTGGGTGCCGTAGTGATCAGGTCAAGATTGAACTCACGTTCAATACGCTCCTGAATGACCTCCATGTGCAGAAGCCCGAGGAAGCCGCAGCGGAAGCCGAAGCCAAGGGCGGCGGAGGATTCCGGCTCAAAGGTTAGGGAGGCATCGTTGAGCACGAGCTTTTCCAAAGCGTCGCGCAGGTCTGGATAGCGAGTGGTATCGGAAGTGTACAGGCCGGAATAAACCATCGGCTGTGCGGCACGATAGCCGGGGAGGGGTTCATCGGCACCGTTCTCAGCATAGGTGATGGTATCACCGACGCGGGAATCGGAAACGTTCTTGATGGCGGCGGTGAGGTAACCGACCTCACCCGGCGTAAGCTCATCGCAGGGCGAAACACCGAGGGCGGTCAGATGGCCGACCTCAACGACGGAGAATTCTGCACCGGTGGCCATCATGCGGATACGGGTACCGGCACGGATTCTGCCGTCCATCACGCGCAGATGGATGACGACACCGCGATAGTTATCGTACTGGCTGTCAAAGATAAGCGCACGCAGGGGAGCCTCCGCATCACCTTTGGGCGCAGGAACGCCCTTTACAATGGTTTCGAGCACAGCATCAATATTGATGTCCTTCTTTGCGGAAATGCAGGGCGCGTCCTCGGCGGGGATGCCGATGATGTCCTCGATCTCGTTTTTGACACGGTCTGGATCGGCACTCAAAAGGTCGATCTTGTTGATCACGGGAAGAACTTCAAGATCGGATTCAATGGCAAGATAGGTGTTGGCAAGAGTCTGCGCCTCAATGCCCTGGGTCGCATCCACGACAAGAATTGCACCCTCGCAGGCGGCAAGAGAGCGGGAAACCTCGTAGTGAAAATCGACGTGCCCCGGTGTGTCAATGAGATTGAGCTCGTAGGTATTGCCATCTTCTGCGGTATAGTTAAGGCGGCAGGCACGTGCCTTGATGGTGATACCGCGTTCCTTTTCAAGCTCCATATTATCAAGAATCTGATCCTGCATCTCGCGGTCTGAAACGGCATCACAGTGGGAGAGCAGTCGGTCAGCCAGCGTGGATTTGCCGTGGTCAATATGGGCGATGATGCAGAAATTACGAATACGGTTGATGTCTTTCAAGTGAAGCTACATCCTTTCGGGTATATTCTCATATATTATAGCAAATGTGTGCTTCGATGTAAATGCGGTGACTGAGGAAAATTCTGATTTCCACGACTACTGTACAAACGCGGTAATATGTGGTATAATAAAACAAAATCTGTGTAGGATGAGAGATAATCACATGATCGTACAGTATGATGAATATAAGCAGCGCCTCGGCGCTATGGAAACCGATCTCGCCGACCTTGCCGGCGCGCTGGATATCGAAGTTGCGAAGGCTGAGATCGCTGAGCTTGATGCGCAGATCGCAGCGGACGGTTTCTGGAACGACATCGAGACTTCGCAGAAGGTTCTGACGCGCCAGAAGGGGCTGAAAAACAAGGTGGAAAAGTATGAAAAGCTGCTTTCCCGCCATGCCGACCTGGTGACTCTGGTTGAGCTTGCCATTGAAGAGGATGACGAGAGTCTGCTTGAGGAGATCACAAACGAATTTTCTTCTCTGGAGCAGGCATACTCCGACTCACGCCTTGCAGCCCTGCTTTCCGGGGAATATGACGGCTGCAACGCCATTGTTGCATTCCACGCCGGTGCCGGTGGTACTGAAGCACAGGACTGGGCACAGATGCTTTACCGCATGTACACACACTGGTGTGAACGCCGAGGATTCAAGTACAAGGTTCTCGATTATCTTGACGGCGATGAGGCCGGCATCAAAAGCGCATCCATCCTCATTGAGGGTGAGAACGTGTATGGCTACCTTAAGGGCGAGGCCGGCATCCACCGTCTTGTCCGCGTTTCCCCCTTTGATTCCTCCGGCAGACGGCATACCTCCTTTGCCGCCGTTGAGGTCACCCCTGAGGTTACCGACGATACCAGCATCGAGATCCGCCCCGAGGATCTGAAGGTCGATACCTACCGCTCCGGCGGCGCGGGCGGTCAGCACGTTAACAAGACCGAATCTGCTATCCGTATCACCCATATCCCCACCGGTATCATCGTTGCCTGCCAGAACGAGCGCAGCCAGC
>JAFQKV010000095.1 GCA_017414715.1 Clostridia bacterium | reverse complement strand
GGATCGGTTCGCGGTCAAGCAGGGCAAATACGGGCTTGACACCCGCAACATCCTCACGCGCAGAAAGTGAGAGCACCATGCCCTCCACCTTCCGGTTTCCTTTCCCAAAGGGAACCATGACCCGCATGCCGGGATGCAGGATATCGCGCATGCCCGCGGGGATGAAATAATCGTAAGGGCGGTCAAACTCATATTTCGCGGCGGATACACAAACCTTCGCGACGTTTGCCGTCATGTTGGGATCAGTCGCGGCGTTCACCGGTAAACTCGTTGGCGGCAAGCTCAACAAGAGCGATCTTGACCGGCTTATCATCGAGCTTTTCACCGCGGTCGTTGTAATCCTCAACAACGGCGCGGGCACGGGACGCAACGTAGTTTACAAGGTAGAATCGGTTGCCGACCTTCGCGGTCAGCTCATCAAGAGTGGGATAAAGCATCATGGTTGTATTCCTCCAAAACTGAAACCAGTTCAATTTTACAAAATGGTGAGAAGCTTTGCGCGGCGGCTCATACGGCAGCGCTCGGCAGTTATGATGGAAAGCAGTTCTTCAACGGCATCATCGATACTGTCGTTGATAACCACATAATCGTAATCCACGGCAGCCGCATACTCATCGCGGGCAATCTCAAGACGATGAAGGATCTTATCCTCCGTCTCCGTGGCGCGCCCCCTGAGGCGAGACTCAAGTAGCCGGAACTCGGGCGGTATGAGAAAGACTGTGACGGCATCTGAATATCTCTCACGGATCTGCCGCCCGCCGTTGATGTCGATGTCAAAAAGTACGATTTTTCCGGCAGCAAAAGCCTCTTCTGCCGGGGCTGCGGGTGTACCGTAATACTCGCCGTTGTAGCAGTTATGTTCAAGAAGGCCTTTCTCGTCAAGGAGCCGCTCAAACGAAGGCTTATCGGTAAAGTAGTACGACACGCCGTCCGCTTCGCCCTCACGCATATAACGGGTGGTCATGGAGATAGAGAGATAGGCCTCCTCGTGGAGCGCTGCAAGTCTCTGAAGCAATCGGTTGATGACCGTACCCTTGCCGGCTCCGGACGGTCCGGAAATAATGAGCTTGATTCCGGGTTTCATATACGGATACCTCCCTGTGCAGGTGTATCCTCGCCCTCCTCATGCTCCTCCAGTCTGCCGGCAACCGTTTCCGGAAGGATGGCAGAGAGGATAATGTTCCCGCTGTCCGTCAGGATAACGGAGCGTGTACGCCGTCCATAGGTCGCGTCGATAAGATCGCCGCGATCACGGGATTCGGAGATCATTCGCTTGACGGGAGCCGAATCCGGACCAATGACAGCGATGATGCGCGCGGCGGCAACCATATTGCCAAAGCCGATATTGACAAGCTTCATATTCTGCCGCCTTTCTTACTCAATATTCTGAACCTGTTCGCGGATCTTCTCGATCTCAGCCTTCATATCCACCACAGTCTGTCCAATGGTCAGGTCATTGCATTTGGAGCCGATGGTGTTGGTTTCCCGGTTGATCTCCTGAACAAGGAAATCAAGCTTTCTGCCGACAGCGGCATCAGAGCGCAGCATCTCATCCAGCTGGTCAAGATGACTGCGGAGACGGACGGTCTCCTCATCCACGGCGGTCTTATCGGCAAAGAGCGCAGCCTCGGTCAGCAGTCGCCCTTCATCCACCACGGCACCGCAAAGGATCTCACGGATACGCGTCTCCAGCTTCTCCCGGTACTGGGCGACCACCTGCGGGGACTGCTCCTCAACAGCTGTTACCATCCGGCGAAGCTCCACCGTACGGCCAAGAATATCTTCTGCAAGACGAACACCTTCGGTGCAGCGCATGCCGCAGAAAGCATCCACAGCCTCTGAAGCCACAGAAAGGATCGCTGCAAGGGTCTCCTCCGCATCTTCTGCCGCTGCAGTGACGGTAAACACATCGGGAAGCCGTGCGACGCTCATGACAGTGATATCATCCTTCAGATTGCAGGTCTCACGAAGTTCACGGAGAGCCATCAGGTAGGATTCGGCCACGGGGCGGTTGAGCACGACAGCAACATCGGAGCCGTGAGAATCCACAGAGAGATATATCTCGCACTTGCCGCGGCTGATGCGTCCGGCAAGCAGAGCCTTCAGCGGCTCCTCGGCGTAGGACCACGCGCGGGGCACCTTTACGGTGCAGTCGAAATAACGGTGATTGACACTCTTTACCTCAACGGTAAAGGTCTTCCCGGCGACTGTGCGCTGGGCGCGGCCAAAGCCGGTCATGCTGTTGATCATGTATCGAATACCTCACTTCAGGTCAGGATTTCCGAAAGAGTTTTTGGCGAAGTCGGAATATATAAAAGGTCATGAGACGTGTCAGAGCCACGTCATAGATCAAAAAAGCGCCGTTAAGAACGGCCCAGCCCAGGGCCCATGCCCAACCGGGGAGATCCTTCAGTATACCGATGTCAAGCAGGAGAAACCTCGCTCCAAGAAGCATCAGTACAAGGGACAGGTTGAAGAAAAGAAGTTTTACCGTCCACTCAAGCACGCGGCAACGGATGTGTGTCTCGGCAAGTGACTTGAGAACAGAGTAAAGACCGAAGCAGATCACATACATGCCCGCCGTCACCTTGTCTGCGCATACGATAAAGCTGAGAAATGATGTTGCTGCATAGGCAGATACGGCAAACTTCATGCCGCACTCATAGACACAAACGCAGAGGATCACTCCGGCAACGGCAAGCACGGAAAGACTTGCCACTTCGCTGATGCCTGCAAAATAGAGCACCGCAACAATAAGTGCGGAGAGCATACCGGAAAGTGCCATGCGTCCTGCGGCGCCGTACATTTGACGTGACATATCAGCAGCAGGGGATCAGATCGCCGCCGAGGCACTCACAGAGACAGTCGGCACAGAGAAGGTTTCCGCAGATGTCACAGCCGCTGACAGAGGAGGTTCTTGCCGTCCGGTAAGCACCGGTACGGGCGGACATCCGGCGCAGGGCGTTCTGATATTCGGGATTACCCGGATTCATGTTGACCGCTGTCTGGAAGTTGGTATACGCCTCATCCATCCAGCCCTTGGCATAGTTCACGCTGCCCATAAGAAAGTACCACTCGGCATCTCGCTCGGTCACGCCGTCTAGAAGTGACTGGGCACCCATGATATTTCTGGTGTTGATGCAGGATCGCACACGGGCATATATCTCCGCATTCTTGCCTGAATAACTTTGGCCGCCCTGATTTGCACGGGAAGAGTAATTGGAGTAATTTGAACCGCCGGCGCGCATCTTTTGGATGGTGTCGTAGGCTTCGTTGATCTCCTTCATTTTCTCCTCAGCGAGATTTGCCAGAGGATTGTCCTTATACGCATCGGGATGATACTGTTTTGCAAGTTTACGATAGGCAAGCTTGATCTCTTCATCACTCGCATTCGGTGAAACACCAAGCACGCTATATGGATCGGTCATTTTGTTTCTCCTTAAGGTTCTGCTTTTCTCCACGAATCGCTGCGGCAAAGGCGGCTGGGATGCCGAGCAGCAATATATTTTCTACAATAGGCGAAAACGCCGTCTTTTCAAGGTCAAGATAGGCAGAGGCCGCTGCGGCAAGAGATGCGTCCGCAAGCATCTGCAATTCATCTGTCCGGGATATGAGTTCCTCACGTGTTTTGATCTCAAACCGTACGGCAACAGGATTATACCTTTCTCTTGCCACATCCTCGGGCAGATCGTCCACGGCATCGGTCAAATAGATCACACGGCCAATATGGTACATCAGCCGGGAAAGTGCGGCGGTGCGTCTTCCCTCACCGATGCCGTCAACAAGTGCCGCACACATGGCGGCAAAGGGTTCCGCCGCTCGGTCAAAGGATGCACATCGCTCTGCCTCCAGAGCGGACAGCTCCCGCATGCGCGATGCGATCACCTCCGACAGCTCCGGAAAACGCTTTCTTGCCCGGTGAAAAGGGAGTGCAAACATCAAAAGCAAAAAACGGGCGGCAAGTTTCTTTAAAAAACCCTCGTCCTGAAGATCATCCCGCAGCTTGCAGCAGAAAAACAGTACGGTTGCCGCAGCAGCAAGGGAAGATCCGTCCGTTTGGCAGGCAGCACAGCGACGGCGCAACGGATGTGCCGGACATCTGCAAAGCCTGAGCGCCGGGTAACCATCATCACTCTGCAGTAGCATGTACAGAAAGGTCATATCGTAACTCACCGTGTACCGGGCCAATGGACCGAAATCACGGGCGAGCGTATGGCACAACCCGCAGTAGGCAGCACGGTAAAGCTCGTATTCGCGCATCTTCAGTTCGCTTTTCTGCGGACGGATATAGCCGTACACAACGCCGCCTCCCATACAAAGGAATATAGATACCCACTATCTAAGTATTATACAATAAATCTTTGAAACTTACAACCCATAAAGCAGAAAAGGCTGAATGATTCATACATTTTTCACATTCATATTCCCGCAAAAAATCGAAGGCAGCCGCGGAGGCTGCCTTTGATGTGTCCGTATTCAGATAAGCGCCTCCGCAAAGCTTTTCGCATCAAAGGGAAGCATGTCATCAATGGTCTCCCCCACGCAGACGAACTTGACGGGGTAACCCATCGTCGTATGGATGGGCAGCACGATGCCGCCCTTTGCGGTTCCGTCAAGCTTTGTGAGAACAATGCCTGTCACATCGGTCACGGCACCGAACTGCTTTGCCTGCTGCACGGCATTCTGACCTGTTGTGGCATCCAGCACCAGCAGGACCTCCTTACGGGCATCGGGCAGCTCGCGGTCGATAACTCGCTTGATCTTTTCAAGCTCGTTCATCAGATTCTGCTTATTGTGAAGTCGGCCGGCTGTATCACAGATGAGCACGTCAACGCCGCGGGCCTTGGTTGCCGAACAGGCATCGTAAACGACGGCAGCCGGGTCTCCCCCCTCGCCGTGACGTACAATACCGGCACCGGCGCGTCCTGCCCAGATCTCCAGCTGATCGGCAGCGGCTGCACGGAAGGTATCCGCCGCGCAAAGAAGAACCTTCTTGCCGCCTGCTGCATAAAGACCCGCAAGCTTTCCGGCCGTAGTAGTCTTACCGGCACCGTTGACACCTACAAGGAGAATGACCAGAGGAGCATCTCCATCCGGAATTTCATGTACACCGTCGCAAAGCCTGTCGGCGATCATACCGCGTAGCTCGTCACGCAGGGCATCTGCATCCTTGATGCCCTTTTCCTTGATACGGTCCCGAAGCTCGTCCACCAGCGCATCCGCCGTCTCCGCGCCCATATCCGAGAGGATGAGGGCATCGCAAAGCTCCTCCATCAGATCCTCGTCGATCTTTGTGAAGCTGTTGAGAATCAAATCGATGCGGCCGGCGATGGAATCACGGGTCTTCGTCAGTCCGGCCTTGATCTTCGCAAAAATATCCATGAGGGAACAAGCTCCTTACTTGATGTTGAATTCCTTTTCCGCTTTTGCCATATCGAGGGTCAGCACACGGGTAACGCCCTGCTGTTGGGTGACGCCGTAGAGAATATCGGATTCCTCCATGGTGCCGCGGCGGTGGGTGATAAGGATAAACTGCACAGATTTTGACATCTCACGCACAAAATGCGCAAATCGGTTGACATTGGCTTCATCCAGTGCCGTCTCGATCTCGTCGAGCACACAGAAAGTGGTGGGGCGAACCTTAAGGATCGCAAAATGCAGCGCAATGGCAACAAATGCCTTCTCACCGCCGGAAAGCAGGCTGATAGCCTTCATGGACTTTCCGGGAGGCTGGGCTTTGATCTCAATGCCGCAGTTCAGAATATCCTCGGGATCCTCCAACAGGAGTTCGGCATAACCGCCTCCAAACATCTCTGTGAACGTCACCTTGAAGTTCTCATTGATCTGCCGGAAAGCATCGGCGAAAATCGTTTTCATCTCGCCGGTGATATCGGAAATGATGCGCATAAGATCATCCCGGGCCTTTTCCACATCATCCCGCTGTCCGCAGTAGAAGTCATAGCGCTCACGAAGGGCCTCATACTCCTCCACGGCGTTGACATTGACCTCACCTAGACCGCGCTTCTGCGCCTTCAGGTGAGAGATACGCGCCACGGTCTCCTGCATATTTTCAATGGGGCGACGCATGCTTTGAGCCTCACCGATGGTCAGTTCATAATTCTCCCAGAGACGGTCGGAAAGAAGCTTTTCCTCCTCATCCGATGCCGCCTTCAGCGATTCAAGACGGATGCAAAGCCCCTCCAGACGGGTCACATCATCATTCTTTTCTCGCAGGGACTTCTCACACCGGGTACGCTCCTGTTCAATGACGAGGCGGGCTGCATCCGTTCTG
>JAFQKV010000094.1 GCA_017414715.1 Clostridia bacterium | reverse complement strand
GAAGGCAAATAAAAAGCCCCTTTAGGGGCAGCCGGTGAAAGAGTTGCGGTTGGCAAACCTTTCGACGAGCCTATAGGCTCGGCCGGTCTTATGCCCTAAGGGGGCAGTGCATACTACCGGCACGGCCGGTAGTTATGATTGTATATTATTTATCGTGTGATTCGGTAGGCGGGGAGTGTTCCCCACTTTTCTTGACGGAATAATGAAGCTATGGTATACTGAAAATGTAAACGGACACTATCTTTGCCGAAAAATATGGAATCAGGAGGAAGAGCGTATGAAACGAACTTCTGTTGCAGCGATCCTGCTCATTCTTTCCATGCTGCTTTGCGCCTGCGCGGAGATTCCGCCAGCGTCCTCCGAATTGCCGCCGGTATCCTCCGAATCGGCAGAGCCAAGCGTAAGCCCTGACCCGACACCGACGGAAGCGGTGAGCCCGACGCCCGTGCCGACGGCAACGCCGATCCCCACAAAGAAGCCGACGGCAAAACCGACGGCAATTCCTACAGTTGCGCCGCAAGGTTCGGCACCGGATTATTTACGTGCTACTTCGTTTGATACGATTGATGGATTGCGTAAGTTTCTCTTGACTGAGAAGGATAGTTATGAGAAAGGGCACTATGAATCTCTTTTTCAGTCTGTCCGTGCCCAGGGCTATTTTTTGAAACCCGTTTTTTCGGATGAAATCCAGTTCCGGACCAAAAGCGGAGTTGTAATAGCCCTGGCTGTTTCGGAATCCTGGTTTGAGACGCCTTCGGTCGCATATCGGCTGTTTTACCGTGATTCGGACGTATTGTTGTATATTCACGAAATTGAAGAAAGCAACAGTCAAACTGTACGAGAGCATCTGTATGCCCATCAAAGCGGAAAGGATTTGCGCCAATCGGCAGGCTTGACGCTGGATGTGATAAAAGACAAAGGATTTAAAGAAACGAAAGTTACGGCGAAGCGCGGCGAAATCAAAACCTGGGGCAGAGTTGTTGATCCGCGGTACCGTATTTGGTTTATGCTTGATGATACCCATCTTGTGCAGGTGGAATGGTTCACAAACGATGCCGCTGCCGCCGAGGAATTCGTTTCCAAGCTAGAATTTGAAAAGGTGGAGCTGCAGCCTGTGACGGAGGCACCGGAGCCGACCCTCCCGGCGGGAAAGGTCACTCCGACCCCGGCGGCAGAGAACACGCCCGAAGCCGAAAAAGTGACCCCGTAAAAAACCGTATAAAAGAAGGGAGAGACCGAGGTCTCTCCCTTCTTTTTGTAATGGCGGAAACGTTTCTCTAACAGGGACGGTGGCATTTAGGTGTTTGGTGATCACAGCTTGATCCTGTCAAAGGTGGAAAAGTTGGAGTCATGGAAATTGTGGGCACCGCCCATGGCGGTGCGGGAAAGAAGGAGGATCTCATCTTCCTCGATGAAGAAATCCACGTACTGGAAGCCGACCCTGGCGGGGTCCTCGTGGGTGTAATCGTAAATATCCCGGTCAAGCTCCCAGGTGATGCCGTCGCGGGAGCGCAGCAGGGAGAGCAGATTGCGCCGTCCCGTCTCTTCTGCTGAGATCCGGGAGGCTACGGAGTAGTACATCTTCCGTCCCTCGTGGTAGCGGATGATGAATTTGGAGTGGTTTGCGGGAAATTCGATGCAGCGGGCATAGGTGAGGGGCGCTTCGGGGTCTTCGGTGTTGACTCGGTAGCAGACGGCACGTCCCCAGTTGGGGCTGGTCTTGGTCATATCGTAGCGCATGACGTTGTAAAGCCCGTCGGAGAGGGGGACAAGGCAGCCTTCAATGTTGCCGGTGGAGGGGCCCTCGGCCACACCGGGCCAGGTGGGATCGTATTTCACCGGCTCGGAGAAGCTCCACGCATCGGGATCCAGAAGATCGGCATCAACGGGGGCGCTCATGACCATGGGAGCATGATAGCCCCGCCCCCAGGCACCCCATTCCAGCGTGTTCCAGATGCGTCCGGCATAGGTAATGACCGGCTGCGGATTTTTGTGCACACCGGCCTCGCCGTTCTTGCCTCCGCCGCCGTAAAGCAGCGTCACCGGACGGGTAAAGGTGCGCCCGCCGTCATCGGAGCGGCCGATGAGCAGGTCGCCGTATTCCGTTGAGACGGAGAGCATGTAAAGGGCATCCCCATGGACAAAAAGCTTGCCCCAGAAGCAGGGGAAAAGCTCACTCACATACCGCCAGCTTTTGCCCTCGTCATCGGAACGGAAGATGAGGGTCAGATTTTGCGGAGATTTTCCGGCAAAAAGATCCATGGAGGCAAGCAGAGCTCCGTCAGGCAGCCGGACAAGGGAGGGAGAACAGAGATAGCGGCCGGAAAAGGCGTAAGCCTCGTCCTCCGGATGCAGATAATTGACCACGCAGCCGACGGACACGGCGCACCGGGCAAGGCGGATGCGGCTCTTTTTCTCCCCGGCGGAAACGTAGAATTCGTATTCCCTGTCCTCACAGAGACCGGAAAGACGGAAGGTGCAGTCCGCAGTTTTGCCGAGGGAAATAAAAGCTTCTTCACCGCGTTCACGGCAAAAGACGGAATAGCTTTCTGCGCCGCAGGGAAGCCAGTCAAAGACAATGGCATCTTTTTCCGGGGCAATGCGGCAGATATAAATATCTCCCACAAAAATGAAGGGTGGGCGATAGGGGGCGTGGCTCCAACGGGCGGGCGTTTTCATGAAAACTCCTCATTTCTTCGGACTTTTTTGCCCGATAATGCAGATTTTAACCGACGGAAGGTAAAGACCCAGTTGCAGGTTTTGCAGGCCGTGTCAAATCGCATACCCGTCAGCAGGAAACAAAGGGGTTTGACGGTGGCAACGGTCTTCATAGTGAGGAAACAGACAACAAGATTGACCGCGGTCATCCAAAGGGTGTCTGCAAAGGTCACAGGCACATAGAACCGTGTCATGGCGGAGAGAAGAAGATTATGCATCAGGTAGATCGGCAGAGAAAGGGGTACGATGGGGAGCGAGGCAAGAAGTTTGCTTGGGCGACGGACGTTCTGTTTGAACAGAAGAAAGAGAATGGCGGCAAGCAGAACTTCAAATCCGGCAGACTGGTTCATGAACGTGGAGTCAAAAGCACCGCCGATGGAGGTAAGCCGAAACGTGCCGAAAATGATCGTGAGCAGCGTAACACCTCCTGCACCGAGAAGCAGCGGTACAGGAATGCGCTTTTCACTCTTACCCAGGTAATACCCGAGCAGAAATGTGTTGAGATGTCCACCGAGAAAGGTAAGCTTTGTAATGATGTCCAGATTCAGCAGTTTATCCAGCGATGCGGGAAGCAGCGCCTGCAGGATGACCCGCAGGGAGGGCAGGCAAATCAGAACAAATATCAGGATGTGACCGCTGCGGGAAAGAGAACGCAGCCCCGCACAGAGCAGTGGTGCAAGAAAATAAAGTGCGATCAGGGTGTACATATACCAGAAGTGGATCCATGCCGGAGTGTGCAGCGACGAAAGAAATTCGCCCGGAAGGATAGTGAGATCCTTTGCAAGAAAAGCTTTCCAAAGGATGGCAATGACCGTCCATGCTGCGAGCGGGATAAGTAGCCGCGGCAATCGGTGCCGCAGGAGGACGGACGGAGATTCGGTTTTTGGATTGGATAGAAGAAGATGGCCGGACATCATAAAAAACAGAGGAACTGCAGTGAAACCAATGGAAGTGAGCACATTGATCAAATGCCAGTCGGTGCCAAGTGAACCTCGCAGCGGTGCGGAGGCAACGTGCATATAAATAACACTGATGGCGGCAATCAGCCGTAACCAGTCAAAACCGTGAATATGTTCCGCTTTAGCCATGATGATGACCTCCGTTGAAAGCTTCTGCTATGATTATACCAAGCCGCATGCCCTTTGTAAAGTCGGCGCGCTTGACGGAGGGCTGACGAAGAGGTAAAATATACAAAAAAGGGGGCGGGAAGATGTTTGATGAAAGATGCGAGATCCTCATCCTCGGAGCAACGGTCGCTGCGGCGGGGATCTTGGCGGCGGCTGGGCAGCAGGCCGTGATCGTGGAGAGCCGACCGGATGCGGGATATGAGTTTTTCGGGGCGTTCAGGTCGGCCTACGGTAAAGACGTTGAGCCCCAAAGTGAGCCTGCCCGTGTATTGCGTCAAAAATTCTCCCGGCGGGACAGTCTTCGTGCCTGCACGCCGCTGTTTTACGCCTGCCTTCGGGACCGGCGGGTATATCTTTCCGCACATGTGCTGGATATTTCCCGGCAGGATGACGGCTTTGCCGTCACCCTGTGCGATGCATCAGGTGAGCGGCGCATCCTTGCACGCCGCCTTGCGGATACCCGGGCGGAAGAGAAGTATATTACCGGGAAACGACTCAATATGCTGACCATGTCCGGCGAGTTCCTGCATATCCCGCTGGATCCGGGGGCGGATATGATCGCTGCCCGTCGGGAGGCTGCGGCATATCTTGCGGCGCATAAGGATGCGGAGGTCGTTGCCGTGGCGGACGAATTTGATCTGACGCTGGCAGATTTCCGCACGTTGGAGGAGGACGGGATCCTGCGGCTGCCTTCGGCGGGCTTTGCCGATCCCATCGCCGCCTTTGATGCCGGCGTACTTCTGGGAGAGGAGCTGATGGCAAAATGAAGCTCTCCTATCTGTATGAGAAAAATGCCTGCACACGGGATGCGCAGGATACGGTTTTTTGCGATAATTACGATGTGATCATCTGCGGCCTCGGCACTGCGGGCAGCATTGCTGCGGCACTGCTTGCGGAAAAGGGGTATTCCGTTCTGGGGCTCGAGGCCTTCAACTGCGCCGGCGGCATTTCTTCTGCCGGCGGTATTGAGATCCATTATTTCGGACTGCCCGGCGGACGGGGACACGCCCTTGCCCTCGAGGCCGACCGGCGGGCGGCGGAGTTGCCCGTGCCCCTTGCCGACGGACGGCGGATCACGCTGGAGGATATTTTGCTGGAGCGCGGCGTAAAGGTGTGCTATGGCAGTGCCGCTGTTGGCGTTTATATGGAAGGTAACCGTGCGGTCGGTGTCCGTGCCGCAATGCCGGAGGGCGTGCGCGCCTTTGGCTGCCGGATGCTGTTTGACTGCACTGCAGAGGGGCACGTTGCCCGCATGGCAGGCTGCCGCGGCCATTTTGGCCGCACTTCCGATGGGCTTGCGCAGCCCTTTACCTCAGTAGTCTCCATGACCTTTGGCGGTACGGTGGGCTATATCAATCTCGATACCGGACGGCTTGACCCGCGGGACGGCCGGGCGATGTCTGCGGCGGTGATCAACGGCCGCGCAACGGAGCGGCCGGAATATCCCTGGATGCGCAAGGTCATCCGCCCGATGCCCCTGCCGGGCATCCGCGAGGGCTGGCGGCTGGCGGCGGCGGAAATGCTTACGGCGGAAGATTTTTTTGCCGGCCGCTATACGGCGGAACCGGGCTATTATTCCTATTCGGATATCGACAAGCACGGCGAGGACGTTGCCTTTGAAAGTGAGCTTCGGGGCGACTGGAAGGTGGGTGCCAACGTCGGCGCATGGAACTTCTCCGTGTCCGTGCCGTGGAAGGTCATCGTGCCGGAGTGGGTGGACGGCCTTGCGGTGGTCTGCCGGGCGGTGGGCGTTGACCGGGAGATGGCCTCCTGCGTCCGGATGCTGCCGGATATGTATAAGCTTGCGGAGATCGCCTCCGAGGCGGCGGATATTGCTCTTTCCCGGGGATGCAGGCTGCGGGACGTTCCGTATATGGAGCTTTCTGCGAGCCTTACGGCCTCCGGATGTCTGGACCCGGCCCACGATAAGGGCGTGTGGATCGACGGAAAGGTCGACTGTGACGGAAAGCCTCTCCGACCGTGCAGGATCCAATGGATAACCGATCCGGAAAAGCTGGCAGAACACCTTGCAACGCTCTGTCCGGGTATTGCCATCTGGTCGGCGAAAAAGATGGGGGAGAGCTGCGTTCCCGTGCTGCGGGAGCTGCTGGTGTCTGCAGACGAAAACACGAGGAAGCATGCCGCTTTTGCTTTGGCATCCGCCGGCAGCGTGGCGGGCGCGGATATTCTGCGCGAGATGGTTGCAGTGCGGGATGCCGTGATGCTGCGGGATTGCCGGAAATATAATCAGCATCGGGGCGTTATGGCCATCTATCACCTTGGCAGGCTTGCGGATGCGGAGTCCGTGGAGATGTTGGGAGAGATCCTGACCGATCCCGGCGAGGCGGAGCGGGAGATCTATGCGCCAAATGAAAGATACCCCGCCCTTCGCGGCTTTAACGTGCTGTATTTTCACTTTATGGCGCAAAGCACGGCGGCGCTCATCCGCATCGGAAATGCCCACGAGAGCCTACGCGCACGTATTGCGGAGATCTTCCGTAAGGCCTTCGCCGATGGGACCTATGCTGTCCGTCTGACAAACCGTCCGCCGGTTTCCGTGGAGGCAAATTATGTGATGAATTTGAAAAGCATTGCCGAAAAGGCCGTTTCCGGCTGGGAGGCAGGTACGGAATTTGTTTTCTGAAAAATGGAAAAATCCCGCGCATCTCCGGAAACGGAGTGCGCGGGATTCTTTTTACAAATCGTGCAGGATGCGGGAGACCATATACCAGTCCACGGCGGAGCGCTTTTCTTCCGGAACGAAGAAATGGATCTCCGTGCCGGAATAGACCTCGAAATTGACCCCGGCGCCAAAAAGCAGCCGGTATATGCGCCGGATGGAGAAGAAAAGGCGCACCGTCTCCCCATCCTTGGTGCCTTCGTAGATCAGTCCCTCCCGGTTGAGGGTACACACGCCGTATCCGCCGTGCCGGGTCTGATGAAGCCCGGAGCCGGGGAGCCGGAGCTCGACCCGGGAGATGAGGGCGTAATCGGGATCCCCGAGGATCTCTTTTTTCAGCAGATCCTCCTGCCAGTCAAACCATTCGGTGAGATTTTTGAAACGGAAGTCTTCGGTAAAGGCATACCGTTCATCCACGGCTGTGAGATAGCCGCAGTGCTCACAGAAGAGCTTGTCTTTCTCTGCGGTGAGAACGTGCCGCCGCCCGCAAAGGGGGCAGGTGGTCAGTATGTTTTCCAATCCCTCCGCCATACGGCGGGAGCGGTAGCGGATATCGGGGTGACGGTCGAGCCATTCAAATTCGTTGTAGGCAAGCCGGGTCTCGATACCCTGTCGGAGCTCCTCCGGAGAAAGGGCTTTGATCTCGTCTGCCGTATAGAGAATATCCAGCTCGGTCTCCACTACAGCGCCGCGGCGGATACCCTTGGCCCATTTGGGATTTGCGAGATAATCGCCGCAGAGCCTGACGGTGTAAACGCTGACCCCGGCTTTTTTGATGAAGGCGTAGGTGTTTTGCTGAATATCCTCAAACCGTCCGGTGGTGGAAAGGCGGGCCTCCGGCATCATGACCAACCGCCGGCCCGCACGGATGACGGACAGACAGTTTTTCGCATTTTCCAGATCCATGGCAAACATGCTCTTGGGAAAGGCACCGACGCACCGCAGAAGTCGGCCAAGACAGTCGTTGTAAAAATACAGCCGCGAGACGATGAAATTCGGCCGGAATTTCCGCACCAGCACCGATGCGAAAATAAAGTCGATAAAGGAGCCGTGATTGCAGAGAATGATGGAGGGCTTGTCCGGAACGCCGACTCTGTTCGTTGCGCGGATCCGTACGCCGCAGACAAAGAGCCACAGCCGGATGGCGCAATAGGCCGTATCCATCACAAAACGGTTGGGTGTGCGGACCCGGGTTCGGGCAAAGCCTTTCTGTTCGGTCTTCTGCCGGGTTACCATTGCATAAAACACTCCTTCCCGCCACGGGGAAAACATTCTATCACATTGATTATAGCATTTTTTGTCGAAAAATACCATGCCTATACTGCAATAAGTATGCCCCGCGCCCCCATAACAGGTGAGGCGCGGGGCATGTTTTCGGAATGAAAGAATCAGTCTTTGATGACCTTTGCGAAAACGAGGATGGCAAGAACAATGCCGATCAGGGCGTACAGGCCGACCAGAGAGCCGACAAGGCCGAAGAGAATACCAATGATGGGGAGCTTTGAAAGCAGACCGATGATGAGGCCGCAGACAACATCGATCACCACATAGATAATGAGGGAGACAATGAAATCGTTGACGGCGGTGGCCTTAAAGGAGAAGGGGAAAAGTTTTTTGAGCATGTCCATGATACGGTTTCCTTTCTGAAGTTGTTTTTCTTCTGTCATTATAGCACAGCTTTGGGGGAAATGTAAAGTATGCCGCAGTCAGCAGATATGCAGTCTCCGGGCCGCCCAGATATAACCGAGCATGCAGCTGGAATACCACTCGGAGGATTTCGTCGGGATGCCGGAAACCGGGTCGAGCTCCTGGGCCAGATGGATGGTATCAAAATGCTCGGTCCACGCCTCCAGCCACTTCTCGCATACGTGATCCATATCCTTTTCCCATCCGAAGGCATCCATCCAACGCGTACAGCGCAGAACCGTCAGGCCCTGGGTGTAATACCCCCAACAGTTATAATCCGGATGCCCCTCGCAGGAGGGATCGTTGATCGCCATGGAGGGGAAGGGATAGGCGGTCCAGAATTCTTCGGGATTCTTTAAGTGCTCACAGTAAATGCGGCGGATCTTTTCAGCATCTGCTGCGGGATCCAAAACCCGCTCCAGAAAAAGGTGGAAGATGGAGCAGGAGCGATATTTTCTCTGGCTCCCGTTTACATCCACGTCGTAGAAAAACGCATCCTCTTCGTTCCAAAGGTGGGCAAACATGAGGGATTTAACCTCTGAGGCTGCGCTTTTCAGGGCCTCCGCTTCGCCGGAGCACCCGAGCAGCTGCGCCATTTCCGCAAGAGAACAAAGATCGCCGTAGAAATTCGCATTCATATCCACCGCGAGCACCGGCGTGACACCATCATCGGGGGGGCGTACCCCCGCATTTTGAATGACACCGTCCTTGGAATAGTTGCCCGGGCGGGCGAAGCCGGTGAGGCGGCCGCTGGTATCGTGTCCGCAATCGTAACCGTAGAACATTTCGATAAGACCGCGGCCGGTGGTCATACGGTATTTGCGCAGCCAGGAGATCCAGCGGGTCCCGGAGATGTAGGCCTTCTTCAGAAAGTCACGGGAACAGTTCATCCGGTAAACCTCCAGACAGAGGGCATAAAAAGACACACATTCCTGGATCTGCCAGTAATAAGCCTCGGTCCTGCCGCAGGGGATCCGGTTTCCGTCCCAGATGGCGAAGGGCAGCTGCCCCTCTTCGGTCTGGCGGTCGATAAAGGCGTTCACGGCATTTTCCGCGAGATACAGATATTCCGGCTCCATGGCGGCATAAATCACGGAATCGTAGACATGCTCAAGCCAAAGACCGGGGTACTGCTCGGAGATCAGCAGCAGCGGATCAGACATATCCTTAAAGCAGCTGATGTGCACCGTACGGATCCTGTCGGCGGCAAGCCTTGCGATCTCGCGGATCTTCTCCCTGTTGATCATTTTCGCATACTCCTTTTAGAAGGTCTCAAACATATCCGCAAGCTTTTTTGCGCTGTCCCTGAGCTTGCGGAGTCCCTCCAGTGCAGTTTCGGCGGTGTATTCCCGCACAAAGGTGCCGGCTTCCATGGTGAAATATCCCCTGTAGCCGATCTCCTTAAGAGCCTTGACGATAGGCTCAAAATCAATACTCATTGAGAAAGGGATCTGGTGATTGTCATGTACACAGTCGTTGTCGTGGATGTGCAGTGCCTGCAGACGGTGGCCGAGAGTGTGGATCATACGGACACATCCGTCACCGGAGCCGCGCATTTCGGCATGGCCGATATCCAGGCAGGCGACGAGAAAGTCATCATTCAAAAGATCAATATGCTTTTTGAAATCCTCGCCGGTGGCACAGGCGGCAAAGCAGGACTGATTTTTTACCTTGTCCCAGTTCCACATGTTCTCGGTGGCGATCTTCACACCGCAGCTGCGGGCATAGGGAAGCAGCTCGGCGTACATTTCCGCATTCTCCTCGGCGGTTTTGTTGTTGTCGGGATGGATCACACAGATCTCCCCGCCTGCTTCGGCGGTACATTCAATGGCTCGCTCAAGATAGGAACGCACCGCAGGTACGTTCACGGGGAAGGGAGCATGGGATTGGTTGCAGACGATGCCATTTTCAAGGCCGATCTTTTTCAGCTCCCGGGCATAGGCAAGATAATTGCTTCCGGTAAGGGGATGATCGCTCTCCAGAGGTTGCAGGGTCTTCCAGTTGATCAGGCACATGTCAAACATGGAAAAATCCCAGGCATCAAACCCTGCTTTAGCGCAAAGTTCAACAGCCTTTTCCATGCCGACAAGGGCGGCGGAAGACCCGATTTCGTTTGAGATCTTCATAAGGAATTCCCTCCGATACTTAAATATCAATTTTATATTCTTCGTTGATGAGCGTATAATCCACGCCGTGCGCCTTTGCGAGCCGAAGCATCTCCGCATTATCTGCAAGGACGCTTTCCATGGTGCACCATCCGTCGTCCAACCGATTTTCAATGACGTTTGCGTGCTTTTTGATGTCGTCAAAATGCTTCCGGATATAGTGCTCACTCATAATAAGGCAGAGATATTTGATGTGGCAAAGATAGTCATCCGTGAAATCCTTTGCCCAGTCAAAGGGGATGTAACAGCCCTCCACGATGAGGTTCTGCCTGTTTTCAATGGCAGTCTTGACCATTTCGCGTACGATGGGCCAGAGATAGGCCGTAAGCTCCGCATCGTCGCTCAACGGCGTAAGGGAAGTGTTTTTGCTGCGGATGAGCCCCATTTTCAAATGGTCGATGGAGAGATAGGGATATTTGTATTTTTCCAGCAATCTTTGTGCCAGCACCGTTTTTCCCGTGTGGGAAGCACCGCTGATGAGAAGGATCATGATCTTTACCGTCTTTCGTTTCCGACTGTCAGTGTATCAGATAATAAAACGATGAAAAGCCTCAGCTTCTGCGGATCTTCAGAACGACCTTGCGGATATAGATGATAAGTACGGCGGAGATGATCAGGCTGAAAAGGCTGACCGCCTGCTGGGCATATACTGTGATGCCAAAGATCGAGTTGCTCTTTTGAATGAAAGTCACGAGGGGGCTGATGGCAAGGGCGGTCAAGAAGCCGGTGAGTCCGGCGAAGGCCTGAGTGGTGGCAAGGGAATTTGCGCGATCGGCGACATCGACGTAGTCGTAGATGAGATTTATAAGAGCACTGTTGACACCGCCGAGGGCCACGGAGTGCAGGACCATATACAGGGTATACATGATGAGACCGTTTGCGGGAACAGCAAAGACCATGGCAAGGAAGGATGCGCCGAGAAAAACAAAGCAGCGCTCAATCATCTTTGCAAAGGAGTTCTTGTCGGCGTATCTTCCCCAGTATTTGGAGACGGCAATGCGGGAAATGCTGCCGAAAACGGTGATGAGGGTCACCGTTTTCAGGCTGAAGCCCAGTTCGTTGATGCAATAAACCCCGTAGAAGGGAACTGAGGCGTAGTTTGCGATGTAATAGAGGATAAAAACGAGGGTGATCTTGAAAACCGTTTTGTTTTTGAGGATCTTTTTGATCGTCTCCCAGAGATTATAGCTGCGTGCGGCCGTAATCTCTCGCTCCCGGATCGGGAGAAGGGTCAGGGTATGCAGAAGCATCAGAAGGAAGATGGCTGCGGCGGAAATGATAAAGGAGAGACGGATGTCACCCCGATCCTTGAAAGCATCGATGACCCAGCCCATGCCGTAGGAGAAGACGATGCCGGTGGCCAGGGAGAAGATCTCCTTGTTGGCGGTAAAACGTCCCCGCTGGTCGTCCTCCACCAGAGACATCAGAAAGTTGATCTTTTGGGGGTGGGCGATGTTATAGAGAAGATAGGCAGTAAAGATGGAGAGGATAAAGATGACGGTCTTGATGCTGCGGGACAGGTCAAAAAGCGGGATGACGTAAAGAAAGGTGAAGAGCAGCTGATTGATGATGCTTAAGGTAATGACAAAGCCCTTGACCCGCTGCTTTAAGATGAAGATGGAAATGAGCTGGAAAAGGCAGCCGAGGGAGATGACGGAGGAGAGAATACCCGTCAGGCTGTCGGAAAAGCCAAGCTCCTGCGTCAGGGTTGCAAGAAAGGAGCCGGCGACAAGGATGGAGATGAAGTATTCGAGGGTCGCCTCGAAAATGTATAAGGTTTTCTCACTGATCTTTCTTTGCATGGCAGTCCCGCCCGTCTGATAGAAATAAAAATGATGTGGCGGATGACCGCCGCTTTTCATATTATATCAAAATATGACGTGTTTGACAATGCAACTCCGGACGATCGGAAATAAAGAAAGGCTTTCCGTGTTCAAGGGAAAGCCTTTCTTGGCAATAACTATTTTTTGTTCTTTTCCTTTGCGCGTTTGTCGTTGATGATCTGCATATGCTCTGCGGTGATGAGCTCCACGCCATTTTCTCTTGCCCAGTCAACACAGCCCTTCAGCACCAACGGCAGGAACACTCTCGGCACCGCGAGCACGGTTTTCAGCGCGTCGTCGGTGAATTTGATCTTGTCGTCGGCACGGTCGGCGGCATATCGGACGGATTCCAGAGAGGCTTGGCGCATCTGCAGAAGTTCCGCTCTCATGCGGGTCTTTTTATGAAACCAGAAATTTTTGGAATCGCGGTAGCCGTAGTCCACGGGAAGGGCGGGAAAATCCTTTGCGCGCACGCCGTTGATGATGGCATCGCTGTATTTCTTTTTCATCAGGATCTTATCGATGCGCAGGATGAAGTGGGCGCCGAATTTGCTGGTTATGCCGTTGAAGTCGTGATAGGGCGCATCGTATCCGTTGAGCTCGCCCGGCAGATCCCTGTCCGCGCCGTCAAGCTCGCGCATCCAGGTACATTCCATCGCCTGGATCGCATCGGTGAGCACCATGGGGCGAGCCTCGCCCGTTTCTTCTTCGATCATGCTTTTTTCAAGCTTGAATTTGCATTTTGGCATCTTCTCCGACGGTTTGTCACCCGGCCAGGAAAGCTTGACTGCTTCCTTGAAGGAGGCGGGCTTGTCATCAATGAAGTTGAGGGCGCATTTGCCGGTGCGCAAAATATTCTGGGCCGTGTTGGAGGAGTTGCGGCAGCACAAAAGCATGGCATAGTAATCCTTGCCGGCCACATAGTAAGGCTGCACGAGAGAATAGGGACCGAGGTTGGTGCTTCCGTCCTCGCAGAGGGTGCTGATGATTACGGTCGGCATGGGGAAAAACAGGGATGTCTGATAAAAATTGTCAACAATACGAAGGTTTTCAAAGCTGCTCATAAAATGACCTCCTTTTTTGTGTTTATTATAGCATATTTCAGACGGAAAACAAGTCGGAAGAATGCTCCCGGTGCGGCCGTTACAACGTGATCTCCAATGCAATTCTTTCTCCCGCCGCGCAGGTATATTCCTTTTTGCCGTCGACGCAGACCAGAAGCCCCGCCTTTTGATCCCATTCCACGGAAAGGGAGTGCCCGTGGTAGCGGATATCCGAGGCGGAAAAGGCCTCCTGCGAGGTGCCGAGGGGGCGGACCGTCAGCCGGTTTCCGAGGGCAGGACGGATCCCGCACACGCCCGTCATGACAAGGTCGATGAAGGTGGAATGGTTATAGTGTCTGCCGCGGTCCTGCAGCTCGTAATCCTTGCGGCCGCGGAGGATCTCCCGCGCAAGCCAGATACCCGTGTCGGGATCCATGTTTTCATCCAGCCACGGCGTGCCGTCGGTATCCCTGTGGGAAGCGGCGTAGGTGAGAAGAAGCCCCATGAAATCCGCCGCTGAGATCGTTGGGTTTTCGGCGGTCTGCAGATATTCGATCACCGCGGTCAGCGTCTGCGCGGTCGCAAAGGGCCAGACGGGACCGTTCCATAAACATTCGTGGTCAAAGTGCCTGCGGTAATCGGGATGGGAGGCATCTGCGGTGCGCAGACCATAGGGCGCTAGGAAGCACGTTTTGTCGAGCAGATAGGGGAAACAGGTGTCCTTTCCCTCGTCGGGGATGCCGTAGATCCATGGAATATAGCCGATCTGCTCGCGTACGTTCTGAAGCTCACCGGTATCGGAGCGCACGCCGAACATGCCGATGCGCTCGTTCCAAAGGCGGTCGTTGATCTTTTTCCGCAGTTCTTCCGCCGCCTGTCGGTAGTGTTCCGCATCCCGGGCATTGCCCGAAAGGTCGGCAAGCCTTGCCAGGGCTTTTCCGTCGGCATACATGTAGGCGTTGATCGTGGGGCGGAGCCCGTCACCGGAAATGGAGAATTCCATGCCGTCATAGCCGCAGTGCTGGCGGTACATGCCGCAGACGGCTCTGTGGTCATCCCATGCCTTGTATATTTCTTTCAGCCTCGGATATAAGGACACCGCCGTGGACGCATCCCCGGTGACCCGGGAAAGGGCAAGAAAACTGTCGGCGATGGGAAAGCTGTACAGCCGGGGATCACCTTCGCCGCACCAGAATCGGGCATAGTCCTCCAGAGGCGCGGTGTCGTGCATCCAGCGGCCGTCCCGAAAGTGGTGGCTTGCGGCGCAGCTGATGGTGTTATAGATGCCCGCCCACGGCACGTCGGGAAGAAACTCCGTGATGACGTAGCCCGACGGGATCTTTTTCACGTGCCGCGAATACAGCTCGCAGCGGTAGTTATAGGTGATATTCAGTTCCCTGTCAGAGGATATAAAATTCGGGAAAGTGATATGCATGGGCAAAGCCTCCCGGTTTTGTTTTCTGTATTGTACCACATCTGCAGGCGCGGAGCAATGCGAAAGCTCCCCGCCGGGAAACCGGCGGGGAGCAAAGAAACTCTTTATTCTGCGCTTGTGCGCTCAAAGATGCTTTCGGCAAACAGATGCCCGAGCTTGACGACCGATCCGCAGTCGTAGTGGTAGATATCGGGCGATTCGACGGGCTCGAACTTTGTGGTCAGGTCGTTTGCAATGGTGTCCACATACACAAATCCGTCGTGGCTTTCGGCATACTCCGCCTTGAAGGCGTTCATCTCGGTATAGCATTTCCAGATCTCGGAAATGCCCGCGTCCACAAACACGCAGTTTTCGAGATAGGGTGCAAATTCCTTCCTGAAATCGCGGATGAGGTTGTCAAAATACCCCCTGTAGTTATTCACCTGTTCCGGTGCGCCTGCATCGCTCTCGCCCTGCATCCAGCAAAAGCCGATGATCTCGGGAGAATAGCCGTTTTCCTCCAAATGTGCAATGCTGTCGCGGAGGAGGCTGACAAGACCGTTGTAGCACCAGCCCGCCTTCAGGGGCTTTCCGTTGAAAAATGCATCGATAAAGCCGCTGTACTCGTTTTTGAATTCGTCCACGTTATCGTAGCCGCCGCTGGAGGGGGGTAAAAAGTCCCGCATGAGGCTTGCGCCGCCCACGGCGAATTTCACGATGAAAAATTCTTCCCCGGGGAATTTTTCATTCAGATATTCGGCCATACCGATCTCGGGACCGAGGGTATCCTTGCGCACCTCCGTGCAGTTTTTCCCGGTGCGCGTAAATCCGTCACTTTTTTTGTCGTGGGAATAATAGTTGATCCTGATGTTATCATAGCCGTTGAGATATTCCGCGATCTTCTCATCGCAAAAGCTTCTGGGAAGACACTTCACATGCCCCACACCAACCGCATTGGACTGTCCGGAAAGCACGATTATTTTGGCTTTTTTCATAATGGATCTCCTGTTTGCTTTTTTAAAATTATATGTTAGACGATGAGTAAAGTCAATAAAAACATGCAGATGAAAAAGAAAAATTCCCTCGGATTGCTCCGAGGGAATTTTGTATCAGCAATTACTTGCTTGCCTTGATAGCAGCCTGTATTACCATTCACAAACCGCACCAATCATAACTTTTTGAAAGAATCATTCGTTCTGTATTTCACCGGAGACAAACCAACGCTTTTCTTAAAAGCCGTTGAAAAATAATTAGCATCTGCAAAGCCGCAAAGTGTAGCAATGTTGCCAATCGGCAAATCGGTGGTAACCAGCAGCCTTTCCGCTTGTTTTATCCGAAGGTTGTTAATGTATTTTTTTACAGACTGATTGGTATACTCCTTAAATAAATGCGAAACGGTGGATTCAGAACACGCACATGCATCCGCAATGCTTCTTAAGGTAATATCCTGCATAATATTTCTTTGGACAAATGCCAGGATAGAATCAAACGTTTTACTTTTTGATTCTATTGACCGGATATCACCTATCGTGATTTGCAAAAGAGACAGCATATGGCACAAAGGTTTAACCAATATTCTCAGTTCACTGATATTTTCCTTTTTATGCATTAGCCCTTGCTCATACACCGTTAAAAGTTCAGACTTGTCAAAATGATATTCGCATGACAGGCGTTCCATCCTTTTTTCCGCTTTTTCTTTATCTATCCCATAACCGCTGATACTTATAAAAGTTTTATCATTCACATAAAAAACATATTCTTCAACCCCTGCATAGCACATGCCGAACAGGTAATCGTTTTTATATGCATTAAATACATTTT
>JAFQKV010000093.1 GCA_017414715.1 Clostridia bacterium | reverse complement strand
GGAACAGGGCCACATACAGCCGGCTGCCCCGCAGATCCCGGCCGTTGGCGTTGAGAATGGCGTTCAGCTCCGCGTGGACCACATAGGGATACTTTGTCTCGGCGCCGGTGCGGTCCCAGGGGAACTCGTCATCGGAACAACCCTTGGGCATACCGTTGTAGCCCGTGGAGATGATGATGTTGTCCTCCGAGACGATGCAGGCACCCACCTGCGTGTTGGGATCCTTGCTGCGGCGTGCGGCCAGCATGGCGATCCCCAGAAAATACTCGTCCCAGCTGATATAATCGGTGCGTTTCATCGGAATCCCTCCGCGTTTCTGTATTCTTGTAAATTTACTTGTGATAAAGCTTTTTGGTCTGATAGACCGGCTCGCAGGTCAGGTTGATGCCAAGTTTTTTAAAAATATTTGCATCCACCGGAGAGAGGATGACGGAGCTGTGCGCCTCGCAGCCGGCAAGCTTCGGCAGCTCCTCCATGGCGCGGAGGGCATCCGGATCGGTGGCAGAGGCAACGGAGAGGGCAATCAGCACTTCGTCGGTGTGCAGGCGGGGGTTATTGCCGCCAAGATGCCGGGTTTTGAGCTCCTGAATGGGTTCGATCACAGAAGGCGGGATGAGATGCTTTGCGGCAGGAATGCCCGCAGACACCTTCAGCGCATTGAGCAGCAGGGCCGCCGAGCTGCCAAGGAGCGTCGTCGTGCCGCCGGTGACGATGCGGCCGTCGGAAAGCTCCAGTGCGGCGGCGGGAGCCGTCTCCCGCTCCGCCCGCTCGGTAGCCGCGGCAATCACCGGGCGATCCGCTTCGGAAATGCCCGCCTGATTCATCAAAAGCTCCAGCTTGTAGACCACGTCAGCCTCACCGAGCCCCTTGCGGCGGTCGCAGGCCGACTGGTAATAGCGGCGCAGGATCTCCTGCCGGGAGGCACGGCGGCAGACCTCGTCATCGGAGATGGCAAGCCCCGCCATATTGACACCCATATCCGTGGGGGACTGGTAAGGACATTCGCCCATGATCTTCCGGAAAATGGCACGCAGCACGGGGAATATCTCCACGTCGCGGTTGTAGTTGACGGTGGTCTCCCCATAGGCCTCCAGATGGAAGGGATCGATCATATTCACATCGTCAAGGTCGGCGGTGGCCGCCTCGTAGGCGAGATTCACAGGGTGCTTGAGAGCAAGGTTCCAGATGGGGAAGGTTTCAAACTTGGCATAGCCCGCCTGAATTCCCCGCTGGTTTTCATGATAGAGCTGAGAAAGACAGACGGCCATCTTACCGCTGCCAGGGCCGGGCGCTGTGACAACAACCAACGGACGCTCCGTCTCCACAAAGTCATTGCGTCCAAAGCCCTCCTCGCTGACAATAAGGGGGATATTGGAAGGATAACCCGCAATGGAATAATGGCGGTAGACCTTCACGCCGAGGCTCTCCAGGCGGCGCTGGAAGGCAACGGCGGAATTCTGCGCACCCCAACGGGTGATGACCACGCTGCCCACGTACAGACCGATGGCGCGGAAGGCATCAATGAGGCGCAGCAGATCCTGATCGTATGTAATGCCGAGATCGCCGCGGATCTTGTTTTTCTCAATATCCTCTGCATTGATGGCAAAGACCACCTCGGCCTGCTCTTTCATGTTCAGAAGCAGCTTCATCTTGCTGTCGGGCGCAAATCCGGGCAGCACGCGGGATGCATGGAAATCGTCAAAGAGCTTCCCGCCGAATTCAAGATAGAGCTTGCCGCCGAACTGCTCGATGCGGCGGCGGATATGCTCCGACTGCAGCTCCAGATATTTTTCATTGTCAAAGCCCGGCACACCCATGAACTTCTACCCCTTTTTAACAATACTAACCTATATATTATAGCTCTATCGGCAGGATTTTACAAGCATTTCCGACAAAAAAAGAACCGGGCAGAATCTCTTCTGCCCGGCAATCTGATGTTCAATTTACGGAGCTACGACAAGCTCACATTTTGCAAGGAAAGTATCCCATTCCGCATCCGTCCAGTTTTCACCGGATACACGGATATAATCCGCTCCGGAAACGGAAATCGCATTCTCCCACAGGGCGATCTTCAGTTTTTCCTCTCCCGGCTGTGCGTTTTTTAACTGAATGACCACATACCGATAGCCACCCGGTTCCAGAACTTCATCCCCGCTTCCGCGAAGCACTTTCAATTCGGAAAGGTGTTCCAAAAGCATCGCGATATTGGCAGGATCCTTCGTCTCATACACCGAGTATTCGGACAAATGCAGCCCGATATGAACCGATTCCACGTCAGCTGCCGTCAGATCACCATTTCCGCTGCAATCCAGTACCGACGGCACCTGCGTCAAATCACATTTTTCGAGGAATGCCGTCCACTGCTTATTGCTCCAGCCGCCGAGCAATATCCGCCCCTCTACATGCCCATCATGCTCCGTACGGATCGATATCTCCGACGGACCGGGAGTCAGATAAAATGCTGCCCGGCGTTCATAAAGATGCTCGGTCACCGTAAAGGAAACCTCATAGCTTTCGCCGGCATAGAGACTCGGAATTTTGACCAATCTGCGCTTTTGGGTGAATTTTAGCATCTTTCCGATCAGTTCCGGATCCTCCGTGCGCCAGAGGGTGAGCTCACCGGCATCGTTTTTTGTGATCTCAAGGCAGACGACATCCTCCTCCGTAACGGAGGCGATTCCAAGATGGGCGGCAATCGATGAATCAAAGGGAATGAAAAGCACGAGAGCCGCCGCAAGCAGCACCACGGCAAGCGCAGAGAGAACAACAACCAGTTTCTTTTTCATGCAAATTACCTCCCAACGTTTTAAGCAGATACCGCTTATTTCTCTTTATTTATACCATATTTCCGCAATTCTGTCAACTTTTTTGCAGAACGCCTATATTCTCATCCGCATTTCCACAAAAAAGATCCCCGGGCAAAACTCTCTGTCCGGGGATCTTTTGGGTTTGTAATTACGCGGTGTAGGTGGAGGCGGAGGTGTTGCCGCCGCGGCCGGTCCAGTTGGTGTGGAAGAACTCGCCGCGGGGGGCATCCACGCGCTCGTAGGTGTGGGCACCGAAGTAGTCGCGCTGGGCCTGCAGCAGGTTTGCGGGCAGGCGTGCGCTGCGGTAGCCGTCATAGTAGCAGAGGGCGGTGGAGAAGGCGGGCACGGGCACACCGATGAGGGCGGCGTTGGCCACGACCTTGCGCCAGCCGGGCAGCAGGCTCTTCATCTTCTCTGCAAAGTAGGGATCAAGCAGCAGATTTGCCAGCTCGGGATTTGCCTCGAAGGCATCCTTGATCTTGCCAAGGAAGACGGAGCGGATGATGCAGCCGCCGCGCCACATGAGGGCGATGCCGCCGTAGTTGAGGTTCCAGCCGTAGGTCTTGGCAGCGGAGCGCATCAGGGTGTAACCCTGGGCATAGGAAACGATCTTGGAGGCAAGAAGTGCGCAGCGGATGTTCTCGATCCACTCCTTCTTCTCCTCGGCGGTGAGGGCGGCAGGCTTCTCCGCCTCGCCGGCAAGCACCTCGGAGGCAGCAACGCGCTCTTCCTTCATGGCGGAGAGGCAGCGGGAGAAGACAGCCTCGCCGATGAGGGTCAGGGGCACGCCCTCGTCCAGCGCGGCGATGCCCGTCCACTTGCCGGTACCCTTCTGGCCGGCGGTGTCAAGGATCTTTTCCACAACGTATTCGCCATTCTCGTCGGTGTAGGCAAGAATGTCGCGGGTGATCTCAATGAGATAGCTGTCAAGGTCGCCCTTGTTCCACTCGGCAAAGACCTCGTGCATCTCGGCATCGTTCATGCCGAGCTGATCCTTCATCAGGTGGTAGGCTTCGCAGATTAACTGCATATCGCCATACTCGATGCCATTGTGGACCATCTTGACGAAGTGGCCTGCGCCGTTCTCGCCAACCCAGTCACAGCAGGGAGAGCCGTCCTCAACCTTTGCGCAGATGGCCTGCAGGATGGGCTTTACGCTTTCCCATGCAGCGGGAGAACCGCCGGGCATCAGGGAAGGACCGTTCAG
>JAFQKV010000092.1 GCA_017414715.1 Clostridia bacterium | reverse complement strand
TGGCCTCCAATACGGCGCACACTTACTGTCTGAATTGAGATAGTACACATAGCGGCTAACACCCGGTATTCGTTGTGAATACCGGGTGATTTTATGAAACCAGCAACCTCTTTGATACCAAATGCACACCCTTCGGGATGCTTCGTTAAAAGGTGTAGGAATCGTTAAATGATTTATTTTACGTTTTTCTTCGCCTGCATTTGGGGCAACCATGTCCCTGTAATAAACTGCCAGCTTGTGGTGACCATTCATATCCACACGCCTTGCAGCGTACTTGAATAGGTTCCTTCGAACGTGTGTACTCTCCTAATACTTCAATATCAGGGTTGATAGTTAACAATTGTTGCACAATTTCTTCTGTGGTTTTTAAGTGGGTTTTCCCTTGCCGCCTTGCTATCCCACTAGCATGGTTACAATTCATACAACCATGCCCGTTTAACAAGGCGTTAGGGCTCATTAACAGTTCTTGACCACACGTATTGCATTGAACTATTATTTTTGTTTTGGCATCAATGTATTCACCAACAACCGAAATGTTGGGATTTGTAGATCTTAGTTCTTTCAGAAATTGAGCGTGAGTTTTCTTGCTATTACCGGCACATTTGGGACAGTTACTTCCACGTAATAAACTGTTAGGAGTAGCGTACCATGAATGTCTACAATCTTTATTCCTAACTTCGATTTTTGTGCTGGTATTAGAATATTCTCCTAGCACCTCAATAGAGGGTGAAATTTTTGCAAGTTGCTCAATAAATTCTTCTGTCGTTTTTTTCTTCAACCCAGCACAAGAAACACATCCCGACCCTTTTAATAGCATTGCAGGGGTGGTACTCCACTCATACCCACATATAGTACATTTTGCAGAAATCCTAGCCTTATTTGCGGTATAATGACCTGTTATTTTTATTGTGGGAGTTATTTCAGCAATCGCATCCACAAATTCCTCATGAGAAAGTCTGCTGGATCCTTTATGCGCGCTTTCTATTATTTCATTCCAAAACTGTTCTGAGGGAGAAAATGTTTCATCTATTATTTCTAACAACTCTGTGGTTAATGTTTTTAATCGATAAAACCCAGGCTCGTTTAATTGTCCGTCGAAGACATAGCAATCCGTGGAAAATGGCACTTTCTCCGTCACCGGAAATGTATCATATACTGTGATAATCCTAATGCCTTTAGTTTTCGCTCTTGATCGTTTCTCAATATCACCCACAAAGGTATTTTCGTGCCAAAACCAACTGCCCGGCTCAATAGCTAAGGATTTTGAGGGAATGTAGATATCCAATTCAATACCAAGTGTTTCCCTATCACGGCTGATAACAGCATCATCCCCCAACACTTTCTTACATGCTGCAAGGATAAACTGTTCCATAAAACTTGTGCCAGCTTTTGAGCACTGTGGACATCCACGACCGTTTAGCAAAGCTTTTCCTGTTGGCGCCCAAGTATGCCCACACGTTTGGCACTTGACTTTGACACAAGAACGGTTTCCCGTATATTCCCCCAGTACTTCAATAGTGGGATTTATTTTTCTCAAAGCTTCTATGAATTCGTTTGTTGTTTTCTTCTTAAGTCCAGCGCAATTAGCGCAGCCACTTCCGTTTAATAGTGTATTTGGCTTTACCTTCCATGTATATTGACAGAGTTCACACTTTACAGTCAATGCCTCCTGAGAGGTTACATACTGATCTAGAACAATAATATGTGGATGTATCTGTCCTAAGCGTTCAATGAATATCTCATGACTCATTCTGCTTCGCTTGCTATTATTGATATATCTGCATTTCGGACAACCATGTCCAGAAAGCAAATCGCTAGGATTGCCTAGCCATTCGTGACCGCACTCTTTACCCCTGACATAAATTTTTGTTCGCCGATTCAGATATTCGCCAATAACTTCGACATAAGGATTGGCTGTGTTTAAGCGTTCGATAAACTCCTGTGTAGTCAACTGTTTCATAAAATACATCCATTTCAATATAATTTAAAAGCTAAATCTTAACAATACAATCTAGTAAAAATCCCCATATATCGCAAAGCTCATGTTGTTCTTTTCGAGAAAAACGAGAATCAGCTAAAACACAGTACGCTTTATCCTTTTCAAGATGGGCTATGGAACATAAGCGAATCGTCCTTTACCCACACAATAATCTTACTTTTAATAATTCCTTTTTTGTAAAAAAGAATAAGCTTGTCGCATTGACTTAAATCACCACCAGGAGTCAGTATAACATCATAACGCGCACTGCTTTCTGGTGAAACATCAATAGTAAACAACGGTTCATATGTGGACCGGAGAGCAATCTTTTTATATGAACTCTTGTCATAGCAACAAATATTATCTTGTAGTATTTTCCCTTGGTACATTGCTCGACAATATATTTTGCTAATGATAAACTTTTTATCTTTTCTATTGATGATTTCGATTCTAAAATGTACACGAGAACCACCTATAAAACCGCCTTCACCATCTGAACTTCTAAGTCCATCTAGGCTGCATTCAATTAGATTAACTTTAACTGTAAAGGATCTAAACAAGTTTATTGCTGGTTTAAATAAAAAAACTAAAAAATTTGAAAGAAAAGAAAGTATAAAATCCATGCTATCGCCGTCCTTTTTTCCATTATACCACACTCTTCATTATCTTTCAATTCCACTGAAAACACTGTAATAAATTAGACTCTTTGTGAAAGTTCAAGTCTGTTCTGTAAAAAATATCTTTTTTGTACGAGCAAATCGGAAACTAAAATTTCACCCATAAAAACAGAAAAAACTCTGATAAAATCAGAGTTTTTCTGTGGCTATATCTTTTTTGTAGCCCTTTGATGGTGCGGGTAACAGGACAGTTGAACGGCAAACGAGACCTGCGGTCTCTTATTGCGCAAAACGCAGATACGCGGAAGATAGCGAAAGATATATCAGCGATTTGCAGGTTTTGCGTCGATAACAGACATAAAAAAGAACAGAACCCGATGGGATCTGTTCTTTTTTGGTGCGGGTAACAGGACTTGAACCTGCACAGCCTTGCGACCATAAGAACCTGAATCTTACGCGTCTGCCAATTCCGCCATACCCGCATATTTTTGATGCCCGAATATGATACCACAAGGCAGCGGGTTTGTCAAGCGAAAAAATCAAATATCCGAGGATTTGTTGGAAGGCACAGAACTCTTGCGGATCTTTTTCTGCGCGTACATGCGGGCATCGGCCTCGCACAGGGCATCGGTGAAGCTGTTGCCTTCGGAAAGCTTGCTGTAGCCGAAGGAAAAATCCAGCGGGACAGCAGTGCCGGGCTCCAGATCCGCGGTGCTGTGAGACTGGAGATATTTCAGGGTGTTGATGATATCAAGCAGGGCGTGTTCACTCTCAAAGCCGTAGAGCAGGAGAATGAATTCGTCGCCGCCCTGCCTTGCGGCAATGTAATGCTCGCGGGGAAGGGCGTGGAAAAGCCCGGCAATGGCCTTCAGATACTTATCGCCCTTATCGTGGCCGTAGCGGTCATTGACTTCTTTAAGACCGTCGGCATCGATCATGACCAGTGCACCGTGACCGAGACGGGAGGACACGGCGCAAATGGCGTTGACCTGGGACTCAAAGGCGCGGCGGTTGTACAGACCGGTGAGCAGATCGGTATCGCGCTCGGCCTCGATACGGCGGCGGCTGCGGATCTCGTCGGTCATATCCTTGATGATGCCGAAAGTCTCGCCGGGGTTGGTATGCTCATCAATAACGATATAACGGTCTCCGGGAACGACGCAGATTTCACTTCCGTCGGTGAGCGTGTTTTTCTGAAGCTCTGCAAGGTGAGCGCGGAAGGCGGCCTGATCCGAACGGAGGAGGCGGGTCGCCTCGGGGCTGAGGTTGAGAAGCTGTGGAACAAAGTCGGTAAAGCGGACACCTTTCATCTTTTCGGAGTATTCGTAAACGCCGATGCGGAGATTGGTGCGGTTAAGCACATAGGAGAGACGGTCGGTGTCAGCCAGCAGCCGCAGGATCATGTGATTGATATGGGTGGAAAGATCGGTGAATTCAAGACAGGTATTGATGTTCATCCGCTCGTCCAGATTGCCGTCGGCGATGAGCTGCAGCTTATCGTTGATGCGGTGGATGGTTTTGATGACGTATCTGTTCAGGAAGGCTGAGATGGCGAAAATGGTGCAGATAAAGATAACGACGAGGATGAGGCCGAGCTCCAGAATTTTGAGCTGCAGATCGCCGTACAATGTGTCTGCGGAGACGATGCGCGCCATCAGCCGGCCGTCATATTCCGTAAAGACACAAAAAGAACGGACACCGGCCACAACGGCATGGAAGCCGGAACCGTCGGTCTTGATACGCTCGTGCCGGATGCCGATATCCTGAATGTTTTTGCCGATGTGGGCGGGAATACTGGCACCGACGATCTCGCCGTCAGTCTCCACGGCGTACAGGCTGACACCGGCGGTGCCGCCAAGGAGGGCGAAGACACTGGAAAGATCGTTTTTCTCGGTCAGGGCGGTGATGTGATGAGACTCCATGCCCACCTGCACGATATACGTTCCGTCTTCATTCCAGAGGGCGGAATACTGGATGAGATGCCCCGCGGCGGTGTTGGGGGTGGATTCCTGACAAAGCGTCAGATTCTTGTCGGTGAGCATGGGCTTAAAGAAGGAGATCTGCTCACCGGAGTCCATGGTGTAGCCGAAGTATTCGGGGTTGGTACCGGCGTAAATGCGGCCGGAGGGGTCAAAGAGGTGGATCTCATCCACCTGTACGGTATGGGCAAGGTTGCGGAGCCCGGCAACATCGGAGATAAGTTCCGGGTGGTCGTCCAGAATATATGCAACGGTTTCGGCCTTGTGGAGATTGCTGTCATAAAAAGACTCCAGATGCTCGGCGACCTCCGTCTCATTCTGTGCGAGGAGCTGCTGGATCTGGGCGAATCGGATCGCTGCCTGATTGCAGGCTGCCTGCTGCTCCGTCAGATACTGAACACTCAGGGTCAGCATGAGCACGACGATAAACATTACGGCGGAGATGAGCGCCAGCCGTTTTAATATGAGGGAACGAAGGGTTTTCATGGAAGAGACCTCCGAGGGGGAATAAAAATCATATGAGAGAAAGCAGGCGGTGCACGTGAGGCCAGGCGTCGTCGGCATAGAAGCGGTGACCGCCGTTGCCGGGGATCAGTACGCAGCGATCGGGCATGCCGCACGCCTTATAGGCGGTACGGCCCGCGCGAAAGACCTCCTCGGCACCGAAAAGAGGAAAGATGGGGTCCTCCCGGCCGCTGACCTGCACGAAAAGCTTGGGGCAGGCCATGGCCAGCAGATCTCCCATATCAAAAAACCCGCCGATGTGGGGCACGTAGTTGCAGGCGCAGTGGTGCATGGCGGCGATGGAATCCCGGAAGGTGCACATGGCGCAGGAGGGCATGGCCAGCACCACGCGATCCTCCAGTGCGGCAACATAAGCGGTGGTAGTGCCGCCGCCGGAGTTGCCCATGCAGCAGATGCGGGAGCAATCAAACAGGGAGGAAAAATCGGATAAGAGCACATCAATGGCACGGGAGATATCCCACACGCGCTCGCCCACCGTCGTGCGGCCGGAGAGCAGGGCGGTCAGGGCGGAGGGAAGACAGCCGGGACCTTTTTCGTTTCCGCCGCATTCGCCGAAGCTGCGCTGCTCCAGTGCGAGGGCAGCAAAGCCCTCCTGTACGGCACGGACGCAGAAATCCCGGTCGCCGCCGGAGATGGTGACGGCATCGCCCTCGTATTTCGGACGGCCCATGGAGATGTGCATACCGGTGGAGTGTCCCTGCAGGCAGATCATCAGCGGGGGTTTCTCCACCCCGTCGGGCAGCCACAGATGGCAGGGGACCCGATAGCCGGCTTCGCTTTGGAAAGTGAAGCGGATCTCCCGGAAGCCGGATTCCTGCCGGTCGAATTCCACGGCGGTCTCCGGCGCGACCTTCTCAAAGCGGTCCATGCCGAGAAGCGCGGACAGTTTTTCTTTTGCGGCAGTCTGCCAGAGGGAAAGATCCCCTCCGGTATAGGACATGGAGGGACGCACATCCCTGAAGCGGAGAATGTTATATTCAAAGGCAGTGGGCATGATATCAACCTCCGACGCGCAAATATCTTTACACAGATCTATTATAGCATAATGTTTTTTGCAAGAAAAGAGAAAAACAAAAAAGGCGGACAGCTTTCGGCTGCCCGCCCGGGAAAACACATTCAGGCTTCCATGAAGATCGGAAGAATGACGGGGGTGCGCATGGTGTCGCGGTAAAGGCTGTCGGAAATGCCGCGGCGGATGGCGTTGCGCATGCTTGCCCAGTCGGTCTGGCCGCGGGAGCGGCAGGCCTCGATGATGGAGAGGGTCTCCCGGCGGATCTCCGCCATGAGCTCGTCGGCCTCCTTGACGTAGATAAAGCCGCGGCTGACGGCATCGGGACCTGCGATGACGGAGCCGTCCTCGGAGGAGAAGGTGACGGCGATAACGATGAGTCCCTCCTCGGAGAGCAGCTTGCGGTCCCGCAGGACCACGCTGCCGATATCGCCGACACCGAGACCGTCCACCAGCACCTGACCGGAGGGAACGGTGCCGCGCAGCTTGGGCGGGGCACCCTTGGAGAATTCAAGAATACGGCCGTTTTCGCTGATGAAAACGTTCTTGCGGGGGACACCGCAGGTGACAGCGAGGTTTGCGTGCGCACGAAGGTGACGGTATTCGCCGTGAACCGGCATAAAATACTGAGGCCGGGTGAGAGAAAGCATCATCTTCAACTCATTCTGGCAGGCATGGCCGGAGGTGTGCACCTCCGCAAGACGCTCATAGACCACCTCAGCACCCAGCCGGAAAAGCTCGTTGATAAGGCGGGAGACGGACTTTTCGTTGCCGGGGATGGGGGAGGCCGAGAGAATGACCCGGTCGCCCTCGGAGATCTCCACCTGCTTATGGGAGGAGAAGGCCATGCGGTGCAGGGCGCTCATGGGCTCACCCTGGCTGCCGGTACTGATGATGCAGACCTTGTTGCGGGGATATCGGTTGACGGCGGAGATGTCCACCAGAGTTTCGTCGGGCACGTTGATGTAGCCAAGCTCCCGGGAGAGATTGAGGATATTGTTCATGCTGCGCCCCGAGACGGCCACCTTGCGCCCGTTTTTGACGGCCACGTCGATGATCTGCTGGATGCGGCTGACGTTGGAGGCAAAGGTGGCGATGATGATGCGCTTATCGCAGCCCTTGAAGAGGGCACCGATAGACTCCCCGACACGGAGTTCCGACATGGTGGAGCCCTCGCGCTCAACATTCGTGGAGTCGCTCATGAGAAGCAGAACACCCTGCCTTCCAAGCTCACCCATGCGGGTGAGATCGGCCATGCCGCCCTGATAGGGGGTCGTGTCGATCTTGAAGTCGCCGGTATGGAAGATGACACCGAGGGGGGTGGTGATGGCGAGAGCGACGGCATCGGGAATGGAGTGGTTGGTGTGGATGAATTCCACATTGAAGCAGCCGATATCCACCCGGTCACCGGGACGGACGCGGTTGATCCTGCAGAGGGAAAGCATTTTGTGCTCTGCAAGTTTAAGTTCAACAAGCCCCGCCGTCAGAGGCGTGCAGTAGATGGGACAGTTGATCTCGGTCATGAGATAGGGGATGGCGCCGATGTGATCCTCGTGACCATGGGTGAGGACGAGGGCGCGGACCTTTTTCTTGCTGGTGCGGAGATAGGAAAAATCGGGGATAACCATGTCGACGCCGAGCATTTCCTCGTCGGGAAAGGCGAGACCTGCGTCGATGATGATGATATCGTTTCCGTATTCGATGACGGTAAGGTTTTTGCCAATCTCCAGAAGACCGCCGAGAGGGATTACTTTGAGCTTGTGTGCCAAAAAAGCACCTCCTTATTATTTGTTTTGAGATAGAAAATCTGATTATGTAGGTCCCCCGGAAATCGGGGGCATTGGTTAAAATTTGATCAAAAGCCGAAAAAATCGCACGCAAAAAAGAGATCCCGCGGAGATTCCGGAGATTTTTCGTCAGAAAAATGCCAAATTCGTTCCGTTATCCGGGAAGGAGAGACGGGAGCTGTGCCCGCATCCTTACAGCCGGCCTCATACATCGGATACATTATAGCACACTTTTTTCCGTTTGTACATGGGGGAGTTTTTGCTGCATTATGCATCATCCTGTCGGGCGCGAAGGGATCTTTCGATTTCTGCCGCGATTTCGTCGGCGAATTCAGCCTGCGTGCTCTCGGCGTGCAGGTGCAGTGCCTCTCTTTCCGCGTCGGGCCGCAGGGTTGCGGTGCCGCGGGCATCCCGGATATGCACACCGTCGCGGATCTCAGCATCCGGAAAACGCTCGGAGAGATGGCGCATGGCGGCGGCCCGTCCCTCCGGTACGGGAATATCCCGCTCGGCGGCGGAGAAATCCGGCAGGCTGTTCCGCAGGGCGGAGAGAGTGAGCGCGTGCCGGGAAAGCAGGCCGCAGAGGCAGAGTATGCCGTGGATGCCGTGGAAAAACTCCGGCGACCGGGCAAGAAGAGGAGCTGCATCCGCATCCCGCCCGAGCCGCAGCACGGGGATATTTCGCCGGGCGGCCACCGCCTCCGGCGCGGCGGGGGCATCGGGAAGCAGGGCGATGCGCCGCCGTTCTCCCGAAAGGCAGAGGGCGGAGAGCAGGATCGTGACGGCATGAGCAGGATCTGTGTCGTTGCCGTCCTCATCCCGGAAGGAGAAGGAAAAGCCGTCGGAGGAAAGAGTGAAGTGAGGTGCTGCGGGATCGAGCTCTGCACCGGCGAGCTCCAGGGCCTGTCTTGCGGGAGAACCCTCCTCGGCCCATGCGCGCAGGCCGCGGCAGGGGAAGGCACGGGCGGCGAGGGCGTAATAGAGTTCCGCGGTGCCCGAAAGCATCAGGCAGGGCGCCCCTGTGCGAACTGCCTCCGGCAGAGGACCTGCGGCAAGACGGCTGTGGATGCGGTGGAGCTCCTTGCCGGAAAGGGGAAGCCCTTCACTGTCAAAGAGGGATAGGTTCAGATGGTCATCTGAGGAAGAAAGATGGACGGAAAGGGCTGCTCCATAGAGCCGGGCGGTCATGGAGGTGACGGCGGCATAGGGGCAGTCGGCGGAATAGACCTCTGTACCGACGGAGGCGGCTCCTGCGGCGAGGGCGGAGAGGGCCCATTCCGGACCGCCGGCGATGAGCAGCCGTCCGCCCTCCGGACAGAGCACGGAACCGAGCCGCAGAAAGAGCTCCGGGGTCATCTCATATCCGAGAACGCCGGAAAAGCCTGCGGCGGTCATCCGGGGAAGCCAGCGGCTGCCGGATGAAAGGGATGATGCAACACGGCAGCCGGGTTCCACCGTCACCTCCGGGTATATGCATACCCCGGCGGCGATCTCGGCTGCAGCACCGATATTCGCTCCGCAGCCGATGACACTGTCCTTCTCTGCCCGGGCAGAGGGGCCGAGAAGGGCACCGCGGTCAAGAATGGCCCCTTCGGCTTCCGCCCCGATGCCCAGTGTGCCGGAAATGACCGATTCGGTGACGCGGCTGCCGGCACCGAGGGAGGCACCCTCCTGCAGGACGGTGTAGGGACCGATCGTGCAGGGGGAGGTAAGGCTTGCTTTTGCGGAAATATAACAGGGGCCGGTGACGGAGATGCCCTCAGGCAGTTCGATCCGTTCGATCTGACGTGCAAGGGAGACCTTTCCCTCCAGAGCATCCCGGATGCAGGCGCGGTAGGCGGCGGGATCTCCAAGATCGCGCCAGTAACCCGGCAGGGTACAGCCGCAGAGGGCGGCATTCTCCGCTACCATCGCGGGAAACAGATCGCCGGAGAAGTCGTAGGGGGTGTTCGCAGGAATACGGTCCACGGCGGAGGGGGAAAGAATATAGATGCCGGTGTTGACCCGATCGGTGAAGACCTCGCCCCAGGCGGGTTTTTCGGCAAAGCCGATGATGCGATCCCGTACACCGGTGCGCACGATGCCGTAGGAAAGGGGCTCGGGATGGGAATAGAGAAGCACCGTGGCCTCTGCCTTGCGATCCCGGTGGAATTGCAAGGCGGCGGAAAGATCGAGATCGCAGATGCCGTCGCCGCTGGCGATGATAACGTCCTCATCTCCGATAAAATCCCGACAGGCGCGCACCGCTCCGGCGGTGCCCAGGGGATTGCTTTCGGTGAAATACGTAAGGGCGATACCCGCCTCATTACCGTCGCCGAAATAATCCCGCAAAACGTGGGGGCGATAGCGCAGCGTGACGGCGGCCTCTGTGACACCGTGGGTGCGAAGCCATTGCAGCACGTGCCACAGGATGGGACGGTCGAAGATGCGCACCATGGGCTTTGGGGTCCGGCAGGTCAGGGGGCGAAGACGTGTACCCTCGCCGCCGCAGAGCAGGATAGCTTTCATGTGGGTCTTACCTTTCTCCAAATGAAGTTTGTCGGTTTCATTTTGCCCCTCCGGCAGAAAAAATAAACAGGTATGACGGAAATCAGAGGCAAAGAAAGGTTTTTTTCGGCGAAAATCCATTGACAATCGGACATAATTGATGTATAATCTCTTCTACAGCGTTTTCCGAGGTGCAAGATGAGGAAAAACATCGCCGATGTCCTGAACAACCCC
>JAFQKV010000091.1 GCA_017414715.1 Clostridia bacterium | reverse complement strand
GGCGATGGAGTTGCCGGAGTTACCGTGCTCAACAATAACGACAACGGCGATTTCGGGGTTCCTGACGGGAGCAAAGGCGGCAAAAACGGCATTGTCAGAGCCTGTGGGCACCTGTGCAGAGCCGGTTTTACCGGCAACCTCAAAATCGACATCGCGGAAGACGGAGGATGCGGTGCCGTCCTCAGTCACGTTGAGCATGCCCTGCACGACGGCGTTGCGGGTGGCAGTATTCATTTCCACCTTCGAATAACTTTCGGCATTGTTCTGATAGACCACAGAGGTGTTGTCGTGGGTCGTGACCTTGTCCAGAATCGTGGGCCGATATACCGTGCCGCCGTTTGCGATGGCGGAGATATAGGTGCACAGCTGCAGGGGCGTGACCATGGTGTAGGACTGACCGATGGCGGTCTGCAGAACATCACCAGGATACCAGATCTCTCCGGTAAGGGTCTTTTTTGTTTCGGCGGAGGATACCCAACCGCTGACCTCGCCGGAAAGCTCGATCCCGGTTTTGCTGCCAAAACCGAACTCGCGGGCATAGCGCTCTATTGTATCTATCCCCAGAAGCCTGCCCACCTCAAAAAAGTAGCAGTTGCAGGAGTTGGAAATAGCGCCCGCAACATTGAGATCTCCGTGTCCGTGGCCGTATTTGGAATAATACCAGCACTTGGGACGGTAGTCCTTGTAGAAGGTGTAAATGCCGTTACAGGGAAGTCTTGTGCCTGCGGAAATCACCTTGCTTTCAAGTCCTGCCACGGCAGTGACCATCTTAAAGGTGGAGGCCGGGGGATAGATGGCTCCGATGGCGCGGTTGAGCATGGGAGTCATCTCGTTCTCGAGCAGCTCGTCATAATCTGCATTGAAGGTCAGCAGGGAATAGGTGGGATAACTGGCCATTGCAAGAATACGCCCGGAGTTTACCTCCATAACGACGGCAGCACCGCCGCCGATATCTGCGGGATAAGTGGATTTTGTTTCCGAAAGCTTTTTGATTTCCTCAATACGATCAGCAAGCGCCTTTTCAGCCACCTCCTGCAGATCGAGATCGAGCGTTAAGAATACGTTGTCACCCGCGCGAGGTTCTGTGTCATAGCTCTCACCGATGGTGCTGCCGTTGATATCCTTTGTGATGCGAAGTTTTCCGTCGGTGCCGCGCAGATAGCTTTCAAAAGCTTTTTCGGCACCGTCCTTGCCGATACGGGCATCCATGCTGTAACCGAGTTCTTTAAGCTCGGCATACTCCTCGGCGTAGATCATGCCTACCCGTCCCAGCACGTGCGCCGCGTAATCCGTCTCGTAGGTACGGCGGTTTGCTGCTTCAACATCCACACCGGGGAATGTGAATGCGTTCTCCTTGACAATGGCAACGGTCTCTGCAGAAACCTCTTCGGCAAAGGTAAAGGTTCCCGCATAACTGAACTCGCGAAGCTCCATCTCGTAGCGGACACCGGCAATAACTCTGCGTTCTTCCTCGGTGAAGGCAGAGTCGGTGAGCTTGTAGCGCGCACAGAGCCTGTTCATCAGCTCATCCGCTGTAAGGGATGTATTCCATTTGATCCTTTCGAGAAATTTTTTCAGATCGCGGCGTGCGGAATGTTCCATCGTTCCCATGAAGCTATAGGGTGCAAAGGTAACGGGCAGGGTATCGGAATAGGTCTCGCCGCGGGCGTTCATGATATCGATCAGCCGCAGAATGGTGGTGTTCTGGTCCTCGCGTTTCCAGTCGGGATAACGGAAAACGATGGAATAGGTGACCTCGTTTGACACAAGAGAACGTCCTTTGGCGTCATAGATCAATCCGCGGGCGGCAGTGACCTTTGTGGTGTAGGTCGCTCCCGTGTTGGCGTAAAGGCTCGTCTCGTCGGCTGCCTCAACAATGCTTAGACGGAAAAGGGAAAAAACCAGCACCAGCATCACAAGCGCGGTGATGCCGGCAAGGATCCGGTTATGAATTCGGGATAAAAACTGATTTCTCATAGAATACCTTTTATATCGTCAGGCTTCGGAATGTTTCCGGTGGACATACTGCAGTATAAGAATAAAGGGAAGCGCTGCAATTGAGGAGAGCAGCGCAGAAGGTACGGCGGCCGTAAACAGTGACAGGAATTGGGCTCCGTCAACGAAAACATGCAGAATCAGTACCCGCAGAATTTCGCCAAGGGTGAATGCGGAGACGGACAGGATCATCGCGGCAGGAAGGCTCTGACGGATCCAGTTTGTGAGCACACGTCCGACAAGATAGGATGCGAGCATAAGCGATACGGAATACCAGAAAAGCACCGTGCCACCGGATACATCTAAAATAAGCCCACATATAAGTCCGAAAAACACGCCAAAAGCGGCACCTTCGATGACGGACAGGGCGATAACGGCGCAGGGGATCGGCAAGAGGATAAAGCCCAATACGGGCAGATTTGAGAAGAGAAGCATCTGCAGCAGAAACATGAAAAAGAAGACCAGCGAATAGAGCAGGATCTTATGAAGCTTTTCTTTGCCGCTCATGAATAACTGTCTCCTCTCAAAAACTCTATTGCTTCGGTACGTTTTAAAAATCGGTTACAAAAAAAACGGTGCTGACCTCTGTAATGTCCACCTTCGGACGAAGGATGGCCGTGCGGGACTTTCCGTTGTCTGTCAGACCGGTGGATTCAACGGTGCCGATGACCAATCCTTTGGGATAAATGCCGCCGAGACCGGAGGTCACCACCGTTTCGCCAACGGAGATCTCCGCATCCGCGGGAAGGAGAGTCAGCCGTAAAAGCCCTTCATTCATCAGATCGTGGCTTCCTTCGGCGACACCTGTGTAACGGCTGCGGCTGAGCAGGGCACTGCAGGACATGCCGCTGTCCACAAGGGTCGTGATACGGCAGGAGGTCAGATCCACCGAGGAGACGAAACCGACAAGCCCCTCGGCGGTAATGACGGCATCGTAGACGGAAATGCCGTCGGCCGTACCAACGTCGGCTGTCAGAACGCGACTCCAGGTATGGCCGCTGTGGCTGATGATATCGCCCATCTGCAGGGTGTACTGAACTTCCGTTCCAACAATGCCGAGTATGGCGCGCATGGCTTCGTTCTCGTCGGCCTGATGCTCAAGCTCGCGAATGTCTGCTTCAAGCTTTGCAACTTCCTCGCGCAGCCGGTCGTTTTCTTCGCGCAGGCTGTCGTTTTCACCGAGCCCAGAAAAGAGCCTGTGGGCAAAATCACCGATGGCGGTGACAGATTTCTGAACGGGACGGATGAGCGCGCTGACCACATTGTGCACGGGACCGGAGCGGTTTTCAGAAAGGAGACTTGCTGCCGTGACGGCGGTCAAAAGCAGCGCAATAACAAGGATTGCAATAAAAAGCCGGCTTTTGAAAAGCTGACGCATGGCTTACTCTCCTTTCGAAATCAGTTGGCTGATATTAAATCCCGCCGCGCAGAGCAGCTCTGTCAGCAGATTTACAGGTAGTCCGACAATGTTGCTGTAATCGCCGCAAATATGCGTAACAAAGTACGCGCCGAGATCCTGAATGCCGTACGCGCCGGCCTTTCCGTAGGAAAGACCGCGGTCAATATAGGCGTTTATGTCCGCACAGGACAGCTCCCGGAAGGTAACTTCGGTGGCTGCGGTACCGGAAAAAACGCTGTCCCCGCATCTTAAGCATACGCCGGTCAGTACACGATGCGTGTTTCCGGATAACGCACGGAGCATAGACCGCGCATCGTCACGGTCTGCGGGTTTTCCTAAAAGCCGCCCATTGTGCACAACGAGCGTATCCGCAGCAATGATCCAACGCCCGGAAAATGCTTCGGCACATGCAGCAGCCTTACGGCAGGCGAGGATGCGCACGGCATCCTCAGGACTTGTGTTTGCAGGAATATCCTCGCAAACATCGCTTGGATGCACTTCAAAAGGGAGCCCAAGCTGATTCAGGATATCCTGCCGTCTCGGCGAGGCGGAGGCAAGAAGGAATGTTTCCATGCTGTCAGCGGATCTGGCCGCAGCCGGAAATAACTGTCTTTTCGCAGGTCAGCGCCTCCAGCGCGAAGGGGCCGCGGACGTGCATCTTCTGGGTGGAAATGCCCATCTCCGCGCCGAGACCGAACTCTCCGCCGTCGGTAAAACGGGTGGATGCGTTGACATAGACCGCGGCGGAATCAATTTCCTGTTGGAAGCGGCGGGCGTTGGCATAGTTTTCGGTAACGATGGCTTCTGAATGGTGGGTGGAGTGCACGTTGATATGCCCGATCGCTTCGGAAATCCCGGATACTACCTTCACAGACAGAATATAGTCGTTATACTCGGTGTAAAAATCCTCATCGCTTGCTGCCCTGGCCTCCGGAAGAATGGCGCAGGTCTCTGCACATCCGCGGAACTCCACGTTATGATCGGAAAGGCGGGCATAGGCAAGAGGAAGGAACTCCTTTGCCATATCGCGGGCAACAAGCAGGCTTTCACAGGCGTTGCAAACGGAGGGGCGGGAGCATTTTGCATTGTGAAGGATGTTCAGCGCCATCTCCATATCACAGCCGGAATCCACGTAAATATGGCAGTTGCCGGAACCGGTCTCGATATAGGGAACGCGTGCGTTTTCAACCACGGAGCGGATCAGTCCGCGTCCGCCGCGGGGAATGAGCACGTCAATACCGCCGGTGGCATTCATCATGGCCGTTGCGCTTTCGCGGGTGGCATCGTCCACCAGCTGGAAGCAGTCCTCTGGCAGGCCTGCGGCGGCGAAGCCGCGGCGGATGGCGGCTGCGGTGACTCGATTGGTGCGGAGAGCATCCTTGCCGCCGCGCAGAATACATGCGTTGCCGGACTTCAGACAGATCGAGGCCGCATCCGCGGCGACATTGGGCCGTGATTCGCAGATCATACCCACAACGCCGATGGGGGTGCGTACCCGCCGGATCTCCAGACCGTTTGGGCGGATGATGCTTCCGCTGCCGCCGCCGACGGGATCGGGCAGAGCGGCAATGGAGACGAAAGCATCCGCCATGGCGTGTACGCGATCTTCGTTCAGGGAAAGGCGGTCACACATGACCTTTGTCATACCGGCAGCAAGTGCAGCCTCCACATCCTCACGGTTCGCCGCGAGAATTTCAGGCATTGCCGCACGTACGGACTCGGCAGCGGAGATCAGAGCACGGTCCTTTACGGCGGTGGATGCGGTCATAAGGGTGCGGGAGGCGATTCGTGCTCTCTCGCAGAGGGGAGTTATGTCAAACATAGGCTTTAATCCTCGTTCAAAACTTAGAGTTTGCCGAAAAAAGTGCCGGTGGCGCTGCCGCCGAGGATTGAGGTGATAATGGAGGGATCCTCGCCGGAGGCGATATACATGTCAATACCGGCACCCATGGCGATATCTGCGGCGATGAGCTTTGTATGCATGCCGCCGGTACCGCCCGCAGTGCCCGCACCGCCTGCGGCAGCCCGCATTTCCGGAGTGATCTCTGTCACTGTGCGGATGAGCTTGGCATCGGGATTGGAGCGTGGATCTGCATCGTAGAGGCCCTCAATATCCGAAAGGATAATGAGCAGATCTGCACCGCAGACGGCGGAAACCACGGCAGACAGTGTGTCGTTGTCGCCAAAGGAGGTGACGTGCTCCAGCTCCTTGACGGAAACGGTGTCATTTTCGTTGACGATGGGAACGACACCGTATTCAAAAAGCCGCGCAAAGGTGTTTGCAACGTTCTCTCGGGTGCCGCTTTCCTCCATAACATCGCGGGTGAGCAGAAGCTGTGCCACCTTGTGGCCGTATTCGGAGAAGAACTTGTCATAGATGTGCATGAGTGTGCACTGTCCGACGGCGGCGGCAGCCTGCTTGTCGGGAAGTGCGGTAGGCTTGGAGGGGAGCCCCAGCTTGTCGACACCGACACCAACGGCTCCGGAGGTGACGATGACGACCTCGCGTCCGCTGTTTTTCAGATCACAGGAGGCGCGCACCAGGCGCTCGATACGTGCCAGATTGAGCCCGCCGCCCGGATGGGTCAGGGTAGATGTACCGACCTTGATGACGATACGCTTGTATTCCTTAAGGGACATTTTTCACAACACCGGCTTTCCTTTAGCGGTCGTTGGGGTTTGCGCCGCAGCACTTTTTATACTTTTTGCCGCTGCCGCATGGGCAGGGATCGTTGACACCGATCTTCTGCTTGCGAACGGGCTGCGCGGGAGCCTTCTTCTCGGGGGATCCGTTGGTCTGCGAGGCGCTGGTCTCACGGGCAACGCGTCTGCGTTCCATTTCGGAGGAACGGTCAATGCGGAAGGTCAGCAGGTGGCGCACGGTCTGCTCGCGGATGTCATCCACCATGGCCTCGAACATGTCAAAACCTTCATGCTTGTAGGCGACGACGGGATCGTCATTGCCGTAGGCACGCAGTCCGATGGAGGATCGGAGATCCTGCATCGCATCGATATGATTCATCCAGTTGAGATCCACGGAACGCAGCAGGATAATGCGCTCGATCTCACGCATTTTCTCTGCACCGATTTCCTTTTCCTTCGCTGCTATGCGGGCACGGATCTGATCGCCAAGGATATTGCGGCAGCCGTCCTGGGAGAAGTCCTCAAGGGCAGAAAGCTCCATGCTGAAGGTACCCTCAGCAACATAGAGAGGCTCGGCGATCTCCCGCAGACGGTGCAGATCCTCGGGATCCATATAATCCTTGGTGCCGAAGGCCTCACCGGTGATGCGGGCTGCAACGGAATCAATCATTTTATCAATGGAGGGACGAACATCCTCGCCGTCAAGAACGCTCATACGCTGCTTGTAAATGAGATCGCGCTGGACGTTCATCACATCGTCATACTCAAGCACGTGTTTGCGTATGCCGAAGTTCTTGGATTCCAGATTCTTTTGGGCCGTCTCGATGGCACCGGTGAGCATCTTGTTGTCAATGGGGGTGTCCTCATCAAAGCCGAGGGCTTCCATCATTCCCATGATGCGCTCACTGCCGAAGAGACGCATGAGATCATCCTGCAGAGAGATGTAGAAGCGGCTGGCACCGGGGTCGCCCTGTCGGCCGGCACGTCCGCGCAGCTGATTGTCGATACGGCGGCTTTCATGCCGCTCGGTTCCGATGATGTAGAGACCTCCGGCCGCGCGGACCTTCTCGGCCTCCGCACGGGTGACGGCGGAATGCTTTTCTACGAGATCGGCGTATTTCCTGCGGATGTCAAGGATCTCGATATCCTCTGTGGGGGCATGACCGTCGCATTCGGCAATGAGTGCGTGGTCATAGCCCTCTTTGCGCAGGTCATTCTTTGCCATGAACTCCGGGTTACCGCCGAGCAGAATATCGGTACCGCGTCCGGCCATGTTGGTGGCAATGGTGACGGCCCCGAACTTACCGGCCTGGGCAACGATCTCCGCCTCGCGCTCGTGGTGCTTTGCATTCAGTACCTGATGGGGGATGCCGCACTTTTTCAGCAGAGCGGAAAGATGCTCACTTTTCTCAATGGAGATGGTGCCGACCAGCACGGGCTGGCCCTTTGTATGGCAGTTGCGGATCTGTTCGATGATGGCGCGGTCCTTGCCGGCAACGGTCTTGTAGACCGAGTCGGGCATATCCTCGCGGATCATGGGGAGATTGGTGGGAACTTCAATAACGTCCAGACCGTAGATCTGACGGAATTCATTTTCCTCTGTTTTTGCGGTACCGGTCATGCCGGCGAGCTTTTTATACATGCGGAAATAGTTCTGCAGGGTGATGGTGGCCTGGGTTTTGGACTCGTTCTGCACCTCCACCTTTTCCTTGGCCTCGATGGCCTGATGCAGACCCTCGGAATAGCGGCGGCCCATCATGATGCGTCCGGTAAATTCGTCAACGATGAGGATCTTGCCGTCCTTGACTACGTAGTTGATATCGCGATGCATGATGCCGCGGGCACGCATGGCCTGCTGAATATGGTGCACGATCTCGGAATTCTCGGGATCGGAAAGGTTTTCGACCTTGAAGAACCTTTCGGCTTTCTCTGTGCCGGAGGCGGTGAGGGAGACGCTCTTTGCCTTCTCGTCTACGACATAGTCGGCGGCAAGAGTGTCCTGATCCTCCTTGTTTTCCAACTCCTTGAAGCGCATGCACTTCAGTCCCGCAACAAACCGGTCTGCCTCGGTGTAAAGCTCTGTGGATGCCTCCGCCACACCGGAGATGATGAGGGGCGTGCGTGCCTCGTCGATGAGGATGGAGTCCACCTCGTCGACGATGGCATAGGCATGACCGCGCTGCACCATGCCGGACTTGTAGATGGCCATGTTGTCGCGCAGATAGTCAAAGCCGAATTCGTTGTTGGTGCCGTAGGTAATGTCCGCAGCGTAGGCAACACGGCGCTCGTCGGGGGTCATGCCGTTGACGATCAGACCGACCGAGAGACCGAGGAAGCGGAAAATATTGCCCATCCACTCGCTGTGAAAGCGGGCGAGGTAATCGTTGACGGTGACAACATGCACGCCCTCGCCTGTCAGTGCGTTCAGGTATGCGGGCAGCGTTGCAACCAGCGTCTTACCCTCACCGGTCTTCATTTCGGCGATGCGTCCTTGATGTAGCAGAATACCGCCGATGAGCTGCACACGGAAATGCTTCTTGCCGATAGCACGCCATGCACCCTCGCGAATGGTGGCAAAGGCGGGGACAAGAATATCGTCGCAGGTTTCGCCGGCGGCAAGGCGGGCGCGGAATTCTTCTGTCTTCCCGCGCAGCTCATCATCGGAAAGCTTCGCATATTCATCCTCAAGGGCAAGAATACCCTCGACGAGAGGATCAATTTTTTTCAGACTCTTGGCGTTGGAGTCGCCAAGCAGCTTCTGCAGAAATCCCATACTGATCTGTGATCTCCTTTTGAGGTGGTTTTGTACACATACATATACAGATTATATTCTACCACAAATTTCTGCGGAAATAAACAACAAACTGTAAATATGCCGCTAAATTAATTTGGTTTCCGTCAAAGAATTTCAACACGTTCCGCGTATATAAGAATAAGGGTTAAGAAACTTTAAGAATTGCGGCACTTTCAATTTCAGCCGCTTTCGTGTATCATATCAGCAGGAGGATTTTTCTATGTTTCGTGTATTGGTCTGTGATGATGAACCTGATATCCGCTCGGCGCTGCGTATCTATCTTTCCGGCGAAGGTTACGCCGTAACGGAGGCCGCGGACGGAGCGGAATGCCTGATAAAACTGAAAAGTGAAGAATGTCATCTGGTACTGCTGGATGTGATGATGCC
>JAFQKV010000090.1 GCA_017414715.1 Clostridia bacterium | reverse complement strand
TCACATCACCTCACTTTTTTAGGGCAAGAGCAAAAAGATACTCTACATATTTTGTGATTTCATGTGCCATATTGAGACCTCTTTGAAAGCTTTCACCCATAAGTCGTAGAATTTGGATTTGATTCGGTTGATTACCAAAGTTTTTTATAATAATATCATAAATTTGTGAATTAGTCTACTTGTCAAGTATATAAATCACTTTTGTGACCACAAATGCAGTGCTTGTCAGGAAAAGAAGACCGACTTTCAGGGCGCACAAATCAAAGGCTCCCTCCGGGAGCTCCCGACGGAGTCAGGTGAGGGAGAGCGCGTTACAAGAAAGACATTGCTTATTTCAAAGTAACGCGGGCTCCTTCCGTCACGCTTCGCGTGCCACCTTCCTCCCGGAGGAAGGCTATTCTGCTGCCCGACAGTATACCCAAAAGGTGTAACACACTATACCTTGCAGGGCAAGACGAGTAAAAAGGAGTACGAACAAAATGTTCGTACTCCTTTTGTCGTAGGGCGGGGGTTTATCTCCCGCCGCTTTGTTATTCTATCCGTTTATTATCGGCGGCAGCAAGCCACCGCCCTACGATATTTCCGGCAGGTAAAACCTGCTTTACGGAAAGCACCCCTTCCGGGGCACTTTTTTGCCTTGTATATGGCCGGATGAAGCGCGGGTCTTTATGCGGATATGTCAATATGCGCAAAGCAACAAAAAAACAGCCTCGGATAATATCCGAGGCTGTTTTGATGTACGGAACTTACTTCAGCAGATCGATGAAGATGCTGAAGAGATTGTACTTGTAGAAGACGGCAACGGTAACCAGGGAAATGGTGGACATGATCTTGATGAAGATGTCCAGGCAGGGGCCGACGGTATCCTTCAGAGGATCGCCGACGGTGTCGCCGACGACGGCGGCATCGTGAGCGGGAGAACCCTTGCCGTGGCCTTCGATGGCACCGGTCTCGATGTACTTCTTGGCATTGTCCCAGGCGCCGCCGGAGTTACCGGTGAAGATAGCCAGCATGATGGCAGCAACGGTGGAACCGATGAGCAGACCGCCGACGAACTCAGGTCCGAAGACGAAGCCGGCAACAACGGGAACGAGGATGGCCATGAGAGCGGGAACCTTCATCTCGCCGATAGCACCCTTGGAGGAGATGGAGATGCAGGTCTTGTAGTCGGGCTCCTCGGTACCGTCGAGGATACCGGGACGCTCGGCGAACTGGCGGCGAACCTCGGCAACCATCTTACGGGCAGCCTTGGCAACGGCGTCGATGAGCATGCCGGAGAAGAGGAAGGGCAGCGCACCGCCGATGACGGCACCGGCAAGGGTCAGAGGATCGATGATGTTGAGGATCAGATCGGTGGAGGGATCATTGTAGGAGTAGAGGAAGGAGATCATCAGAGCCAGAGCTGCGAGAGCGCCGGAGCCGATGGCGAAGCCCTTACCGATAGCGGCGGTGGTGTTACCGACGGAGTCGAGGGTGTCGGTGATCTTGCGGACGTCCTCATCCAGACCGCTCATTTCGGCGATGCCGCCGGCGTTGTCGGAGATGGGACCGTAGGTGTCAACGGAGACAGTGACGGTAACGAAGGAGAGCATACCGATGGCAGCCATGGCAACGCCGTACATACCGGAGATGTAATAGGCGAGGATGATGGCGAGGCCGAGGACGATGCAGGGAGTCATGCAGGACTTCATACCAAGGCCGAGACCCTGGGTGATGGTGAGGGCAGAGCCTTCCACGGAAGCCTCAGCGAGCTTCTGGGTGGGCTTGTAGTCGGCGCTGGTGTAGTGCTCGGCGATGATACCGATGAGGATACCGCAGATGATACCGAGGGCGGCGCCGATCATGGGAGAAGCCCAGCCGAGGGCAAAGTTTGCGGCAGAGGTATCGGTATCCTTGAACATGAAGAAAGCGGCGGCTGCGGTGAACACAAGGGTCAGAGCAGCGGAGAACCAGGTAGCGCCGTTAAGCTCGGCGTGGGGATTCTTGCCGACCTTCTTGAAGAGCAGGAAGGCAATACCGAGGCAGCAGGCGATCAGACCGCCGGAAACAACGATGAGGGGGAAGAGGTAGAGCTTCTCAAGAAGAGCAGCCTCCATCTTACCGTTGGAAGCGATGCAAAGGTGGAAGGCGAGGGTAACGGCAGAGACGATGGAGCCGATGTAGCTCTCCAGCAGGTCGGAGCCGAGACCGGCAACGTCACCGACGTTGTCACCGACGTTGTCGGCGATGGTGGCGGGGTTGCGGGGGTCATCCTCGGGAATGTGAGCCTCGGTCTTACCGACGAGGTCAGCACCCATGTCGGCAGCCTTGGTGTAGATACCGCCGCCGATACGGTTGAACATAGCAACGATGGAGCAGCCCAGAGCATAACCGGAAAGGGTGTTGGCAAAGGGCAGGAAGGAGATGCCGAGGAAGTTGGTGACGGAGGTCAACTGACCCTCGCCCAGCTGCTTCAGGCCGATGCCGAAGATGAGATAAACGAGGAACAGACCGAGCAGAGCAAAGCCGCCGACGCAAAGACCCATGACGGAACCGCCCTTGAAGGCGACCTTCAGGGTCTTGCCGATGTCGCGGGTCTTGTTGGCCTCGTTGGAAACGCGGACATTGGCGTAGGTGGCGATCTTCATGCCGACAAAGCCGGCGCAAGCACTCATGACGGCGCCGAGGAGCAGAGCCGCACCGGCATGCCAGGAGAGCAGAACGGAGAGAACGATCGCAACGATGACGATGACGATGGCGAGAACCTTGTACTCATAGGAGATAAAGGCACCGGCACCGACACGGATGGCGGCGGCGATCTGCTGCATTCTCGGAGAGCCTTCCTCCATCTTCTTCACGGAGAAGAAGTTGAGGGCGGCGAAGCTCAGAGCCAGCAGTGCAGCCACGATAAGAAGAGCGAGCACAGACATAGTGAACTTCCTTTCAGAACCCCAAAGTTTACATCGTACATCTTACCACAAATAGAGGTAATAGTAAATAGGAAAGAAAGCGAAAAATGTAAAAAATTACAGAAAGACTTCGGCTTTTTGCACAGAAGAAATAAACCGGGACCGGGCAAAGGAAAAACCGGGGAAAATCTTGACCGGTGTTCCGAATTCTTGTATACTGAAGAAAAGCGATACGGAGGTACAGATCATGTCCGATAAAAGGTTGTTTCAGGATCCCCCGCGCAAATTCCGCGTCAGCCCCATGACCCACGAATGGCTGCCCGATCACCGTCTGCAGATGGAGGCTATCCGCGATTACGGCTTTGGCGGTGTGGTGACTAACGTGCCCCGTAATAACGGGTTTACGTCCAACCCCGAAAATATCGAACGCTTTGATGAGATCCTGCGGGACCTTGATGCCGCAGGGCTGTCCTACTGGATTTATGACGAGGCAGGCTATCCCAGCGGCCGCGGCGGCGGTCTCACGCTGGAAGGGCATCCGGAGCTTGCGGCCAAGGGCTTTTACGTCCACCGCCGCATGGCCTACGTGCCGGAGCATGCCCATTTCCGGCTGGACGATCAGTCCGACCGCATCGTCTGGGCAGCAAAGTATCCCGTGGAAACACCGGGAAAGCACGAAAGCTTTGTTTGCTACGATCGTATGACGGCAGTGCCCTTTACGGATACGGAGGTGGAGTGCGATCTTGGAGAGAAGGAGATCCTTTACGTTTTCTGCACCAAGGATGCCCACGAGGGAAGCCACGCCACCCACAACGTCTGCTCTTTTCTGAAAAACATCAATATTATGGATAAGCGTGCGGTGCGCCGCTTTATCGAATGCTGCTTTGAACCCATTGCCGCCCGCACGCCCGATGCTTTTGCCCGCGCCGGGGGCGTGTTTACCGATGAGCCCAGCCTGCACGTGACCTATGTGCGCGAGTATGAAGTGTGGCCGTATGCGCTCGCACCCTGGATGGACGGGCTTTTTGAGGCCTACGAGGCGGAATACGGCGAAAGTCTGCTGCCCCTGCTTCCCCTCATCTTTGAGGGACGGACGGAAGCCTACCCCGTGCGCGTGCGCTTCCATGAGCTGGTGGGAAAGCTCATCGCGGAGGCGTGGTCCGGTCAGCTCTCGGCCTGGTGCGAGGCCCACGGCGGTGCTTTCTCCGGCCATTATCTGCTGGAGGAGCGCATGAATCAGCATGTCAAGCAGTACGGAAACTATATCCGCGTGCTTAAGTCCGCCTCCTATCCGGGCATCGATGTGCTGCCCTGCTATCCCGAGGGCTTCAAATACGCCACCACCAAATTTGCCCAGATGGTCGTCCGCAAAAAGAACTCCAACGGCATGATGGTGGAGATATGCCCCTTTGACAACGTGCAGGCCTTCGATCAGGCACCGTTGGATAATATGGCCTGCGTGATGGGGCTTCTGTATCTCGGCGGTGTGCGCATCACCCATTCCTACTTTGCCGCCGATTATACCGGCTGGCGGGAGGGACAGATCCGGATCGGCGGCTATACCGACCGGGAGCAGTCCAACTGGTTCAACGAATATGTCGGTCGGATGGGCCTTATGCTTGACGGGCTGCATAACCGCTGCTCTACCTTTGTGTATTTCCCCATGGAGGATGCCCAGGCAAAGCACCGCCCCTGCCACGAGGGTGGCTTCCGAACGGGGGACAATACCACCGACGATGCGCTGCAGCTGCTGGCAGACGGTATCTATGATGCCGGCCGGGATTTCTACTATATCGATCTTGAGGATCTGCAGGAAGCGCGCCGTACGCTGCGCGAGACAGGATGCGCCTCCGTTTCCGGCAATGCGGTAAAGCAGGTCTTCGTACCGTCGATCCTTGTCATGTACCGCGAGGCGGCGGAGATCCTTGCAGAGCTTGCGGCGGCCGGTGTGACCGTCCGCTATATGGGAAAAGGCCCCCGTTATGCCGCCGAGGATGGCATGCGGCTTGAGCTGCAGGCGGAGTTTGCGACGGTGGAGGAGATCTGCGCCCTGGTTTCCGGCGAGGCCGATTTCCCCGAGCCTGCCGCAGGCGGCATCCTGCTGCGCGGCCGCTTTGAACGGGAGGGCGAGGTCATCCGAATGCTGGTCAACAAGGAGCGAAATGCCGTCACCATCCGCTACTGCGGCCCGGACGGAGAGCTCTGGGATCCCTCCGATGGCTCGGTCTCCCCGGTGACGAGCGGAACGGAGATCACCGTTCCCGCCCTGCGGAGCATTTTTGTGGTGAGTAAGTAAAAAAACGGTCCGGCAAACTCTGCCGGACCGTTTTTTACTATCTTATTCTTCGCGGAAGATCTCCATCTGACCCGGGGAGAGCCAGAACGAGGGAACCCCGGAGGCATCCAGCTTGCAGTCCACCCAGCGCTTGCCCCAATGCAGGCGGGAGGCGCGGATTCCGGGCGCGAAAGCAAGTTTTGCCCGGAAATTCTTCTCCCGGTCCATGTTGACCACGACTCGATAGCGGCGGCCCTCGGCATCCCGGAAGGTGGAGACGAGCATATTCAGATCCTTGGTGTTGTAGGCAGCCGTAAGACCGTCATCCGGCGCAAAGAGGGAAAGACCGCCGTAGGCCTTTTTGGTGAATTCGCTCTTCTCGCAGGTAAGGCGGAGCAGGATGCTTCCGTGCCGGGCTAGGAAGAGGCGGTTTTCCTCGGAAAGGGCGTTGTAGCTTGCGCTGCGCTCCTTAAAGGCGTTGATGGGGAATTCCTGGTAATTTTCACCGGATTCGATGCCGACGGGATAAAAATAGGTCAGCGCCCGGGCGCCGAGAGCGGCGGCGGTGGAGATTTGCCAGCGGATGTCATTGCGGCCGGGGCAGGCATAATCGTTATGCCCGGTGCAGAGCAGCGTTGAGCAGAAGGGAATATTATGGCGTCTCGCGGCATCCCGCATTTCCCGCAGGTTGTCAAAGTACACGTCGTAGCCGGAATCGCCCTCCCACATCTGGGTGTAGCAGTCGTAGCCGATCTGGGCGAGGTTGCCCTCGGTGGCGGCGCGGTCGAGATAGGGGGCGTAGGCATCGGTTCCCAGGTGGGCTTCAGCTGCGTCAAGCCACGGAAACAGGTTCAGGAAGGGAATGAGATTCGGCGCCATCTCCCGTTGGATGCGGGCCACGCGGAAAAAGAGCTCCGCATCGTTGGCATCGGGCTCGTCGCCCACATAGAAGCCCGTGACGGCGGGATGATCACCGAATTCGGCGAGGGAGCGGGCAAATTTTTCGCGGATAAGCGCATCGTCGGCACCCTTCAGAGAGTAGGCGGTGACACGGTTGTCGAAGAGGACGGCCTGCATGCCGAGACGGTGAAATTCATCCAGCAGCTCCAGCATAACGTCGGGATCGTCCTCCTCGGTAAAGACCGGGGTCATGGGCCTTGTAAAGCCGAGATCGCAATAATCGCGCACAAAGTCCGGCCAGACCTCGGAAAGCGGGAAATACGTCCAGCAACCGATGGGAAAGTGATCCATTTTGGTGTCCTCCGTAAGAGTATATATTTCGTGCCCATTGTAACAAACGGCAGCAAAGGTGTCAACCGGTTTTGAAGCTTTTAAAATAAACAAATAACAAAAGGCAGTCCGGTGCGTCTTGGACCGGACTGCTTTGTAGTCTGTCTGATCAGTCTTCGAGGAAGATCTCCATCTGACCCGGGGCAAGCCACATGGAGACGGAGGCACCATCCAGAGACAGGGCGCCGACGGCATCCCGGTTGCCGGAGCAATCCACCCAGGTCGTGCCCCAGTGCAGGCGGGAAACGCGGATGCCCGGCGCAAAGGAAAGCTTAGCCTCGACGTTCTTCTCCCGGTCCATATTGACCACGATGCGGTAGCGGCGGTCCTCGGCATCCCGGAAGGTGGAGACGAGCATATTGATCTCCTTTGTGTTGTAGGCCGCCGTGAGACCGTCATCCGGCGTAAAGAGGGAAAGACCGCCGTAGGCCTTTTTGGTGAATTCGCTCTTCTCGCAGGTAAGGCGTAGCAGCAGCTCAGCATGGCGGGCAAGGAAGAGGCGATTCTCTTCGGAAAGGGCGTTGTAACTTGCGCTGCGCTCCTTGAAGGCGTTGATGGGGAACTCGCGGTAGTTATCGCCGGAGCCGATACCGACGGGGTAGAAGTAGGTCAGCGCCCTGGCACCGAGGGCGGCGGTGGTGGAGATCTGCCAGCGGATATCGTCGCGGTTGGGGCAGGCGTAATTGTAATGCCCGGTGCAGAGCAGGGTGTTGCAGAAAGGAATGTTATGACGCTTGGCGGCATCCCGCATTTCGCGCAGATTGTTGAAATACACGTCGTAGCCGGAATCGCCCTCCCACATCTGGGTATAGCAGTCATAGCCGATCTGGGCGAGGTTGCCCTCGGTGGCGGCGCGGTCAAGATAGGGGGCGTAGGCATCGGTACCCATGCGGGGGCCGATCCAGTCAAACCACGGAAGCAGGTTCAGGAAGGGCACAAGATTCGGTGCCATCTCCCGCTGGATGCGGGCCACGCGGAAGAAAAGCTCCGCATCGGGAGCATCGGGCTCGTCGCCCACATAGAAGCCCATGACGGCGGGATGATCGCCGAATTCGGCGAGGGAGCGGGCAAATTTTTCGCGGATAAGCGCATCGTCGGCACCTTTCAGGGAGTGGGCGGTAACGCGGTTGTCATAGAGAATGACCTGCAGACCCTCGGCAACGAAATCGTCAAGGAGCCGGCGCATGACGGCAGGGTCATCCCCCTCGTGAAAGACGGGGGTCATGGGATTTGTAAACCCAAGATCACGGAAATCGCGGGCAAGCTCCGGCCATGCCTCGGAAAGGGGAAAATAGGTCCAGCAGCTGATGGGATAACGGTCCATATCGGTGTCCTCCGTAAGCTAAATTTTCCGTCTCCATTGTAACAAAAAAGCCGGGGTTCTGTCAATCGGGGAAAGGGGCGATCCCTTTTACCTTTTGTGTGGATGGTAAAAACACCGCCGATTTCACCAATTCTTGAAATTCAAACTGTTGTTTGCTAAAATATATCTGAACGATAAATAAGAATTTGTAGGTGCGTGCAATGAACCTAATAGAATTAACTCACAAGAACGATATTTTACAAACATATGAGATTTACAAACACTG
>JAFQKV010000089.1 GCA_017414715.1 Clostridia bacterium | reverse complement strand
TCCGAGGGTCATCTGGTGCTCCGCCCCGAGCAGCTCGAAGAGGAGTTCCGCGAGTGCCTTGAGCTGGCAAAATACGTGCTGGACACCGTCGGCATGCTGGAGGACTGCACCTTCCGCTTCTCCCAGTGGGATCCCGCAAATCCCAAGAACAAGTACGAGGGCACTGCCGAGCAGTGGAACGAGGCACAGGCCGTTATGGGAAAGATCCTCGACAATCTCGGCGTGAATTACACCGTCGGTATCGACGAGGCCGCCTTCTACGGCCCGAAGCTGGATATCCAGTACAAGAACGTCTTCGGTAAGGAAGACACCATCGTCACCATCCAGATCGATATGCTGCTTGCCGAAAAGTTCGGCATGGAGTACACCGACACCGACGGACAGAAGAAGCGTCCCTACATCATCCACCGCACCAGTCTCGGCTGCTATGAGCGTACCCTTGCCTACCTCATTGAGAAGTATGCCGGTGCGCTGCCCACCTGGATGGCTCCGGAGCAGGTGCGCATTCTGCCCATCACCGACCGTCAGCATGATTATGCCTTTGCGCTGCGGGATGAGCTTTCGAAGATGGGCTTCCGTGTGGAGGTCGATGACCGTAACGAGAAGGTCGGCTACAAGATCCGCGAGGCGCAGATGCAGAAGCTGCCCTACATGCTTGTTCTCGGCGACAAGGAGGTCGAGGCCGGCGGTGTTGCCGTGCGCAGCCGCAAGGACGGCGATCTCGGTGTCATGACCCGGGCCGAGTTTGCCGAAAAGCTCCGCGTTGAGGTCGAGACCCGCGCAAGATAACCAAACAGAACCGCCGGCGGCGGGCTCCGATCCGGGGTCTGCCGCCGGTATAATTTTTTCACGGTCATGTCAAAGAAAAACGGATACTGTTTCGTATGATAGGCAGAGAGGAGGGGGAGAGCGTATGACAGAGCGGCAGGCGGATGCCTTTGAATCCGTATACCGGGAATACAACGGCCTGCTCTACGGCTTTGCCCATTCCATCCTCCACAGCCGTGCGCTGGCGGAGGACGTGGTGCAGGATGCCTTTGTACGTGCTATCTCCGCCCTGGATCTTTCGCGGGACAGAGCATCCGTACGGTCGTGGCTTTATGCCACGGTGCACAATCTCGCGGTGGATTGCCTCCGCCGGGAGGGGCGGTCGGCGGGGGAGGAGCCCCTGTTTTATACCGCCTCCGCCGAAGGGGAACGGCTGGAGCAGATGACGCTGCTCAATGAGGTCATGAGTGCCCTTTCCGAACCGGAGACGCGCATTCTTATGCTCACCACCGCCGGCTTCCGGCAGCGGGAGATCGCCAAAATGCTGGATCTTCCGTTAGGAACGGTGTCCTGGCGCATCCACAACATCCGCAGAAAAATTTCAGCACTGCGGAGCGAAGAGAAAGGAGAATGACCATGAAAGATATTGAACGCATGCTGCGGGAAAATCTGCAGCGGGAGGCTCCGGATCACCGGGAGGACATCCTCGCCGCCGATCCGCAGCCGGAAAAAGGGAAACTTCGCCGCAGCCCGCGGCGCTGGATCGCCGCTGCCGGAGGCATTGCGGCGGCCCTGCTGCTTTGTGTCGGCATCGGCCTGCCGGTGCTGAAAAAGGAACTCAATGTAAGTGCCCCCGACAGCATGCAGCCGGAGAACGAATGCATGAGCATACTGACCGATTCCACGCAGCACGGCACCGGCGGTGACGGGCGGGGGGCATATGAGGTGATCTCCTGGGATACCGCGGTTCCGCTTCCCGATGGGGAAATATTTTATTCCTACGCCTTTACCGGTGATGAAAGCCTCGGCGAGAGCGTGCTTGCGCTGATCAACCGCCTCTTTGATACGGAATTTTCCGAGGATATCGATCTTTCGGAGTACGAATGCCGTCTGGGCGATGATCCGTCGGAGCTCTTCCTGTGGGGGAACCTCGATGCGGGTATGTTCTACTATCAGCACATCATTGACTATACGTCGGAGGAGCTTTTGGCGGCGGATCCGGCGGTGATCGGCCCGCAGACGGAAAAAGCTGCGGCGGATATCGTGGAAAAAATCGCGCAGCTGGTGGGTCCCGTACGGTTGGAGAAAAAATGGCGCGAGGACTTTGAAGGTGTCGATGAGGTTTGGTATTATTACCGCTATGCGCCGGAAAACCCCATCACCATCGACGGCTATGCGACATCGGCAGATCTGACGATCTGCTTTGATACCCTTGGGGAAGTCATGACCCTGCGGTGCGATATGTCTGCCTGTGAAAAATACGTGCACCATTCCGTCACCTTTGGGGAAAACATTCTGGAGGTTTTCAAAAACACCCTTGGCGACGTGGGAATCCCGGAGGCAGAGGTGTGTATTACGGGCTGCCGTGTGGAATACGTGCAGACCATCGGTTTGGAGAATTACGCCATCGCAAACCCGGCACTTATGCTGACCTACACCATCAACGGAGAAGGGGAATACGAGTGCCCCTTGCTGGCAGAAGAAATATAAAGTAAGAACCGCACCCGCTTGAGGGTGCGGTTTTTCTATTGCACCGAAGGTGTAAATGTGCTATGATGAAAAAAAGAAAGATAGGGGGTGCGCACTATGAAACTGATGCAGCGCTTCGGGGATCAGATCGATGACCGTTATGTAGAAAGTTATTTAAAATGGATCCGGGATTATCCCGGCTGTGTTGACGATATCTGGTTTGCGACCTATTATGGCTATCCGACACTGGAGAAGCACCGCGTCTACGCGGAGCGGCTTGCCGGATATGCGGAACGCTTCCGCGCAGCGGGGGTTTCGGTATCTTTTCAGGTATCCAACACCCACGGACACGGCGAAATGGCCTGCGCGTATGACAATATGGGGCTGGTCTATCCCGGATCGCCCGCGGAACGGCTGGTCAACTCCTGCGGTGAGATGAGCACCTATTGCTTCTGTTACCGCGGAGAATTTTTTACGGAGTACATCACGCAGGCGGTGGCGTCCTATGCGGAGGCCATCCGGCCGGAACGCATCTGGTTTGATGACGATTTTGAACCGCGCAACCGGCTGCCGGACAGATTTGGCTGCTTCTGCGACGGATGTGTGGCGGAATACAACCGGAAGCACGGGACCGCCTTCGATCGGGAGGAGCTCGTGCGTGAGATCCTTTACGGCGACGGAACGCACCGGAAGGGTTGGCTCGATTTCACAATTGAAGGCATTACTGTCTTTACCCGGCGGCTCTGCACGGCTGTGCGGAAGGTTTCGCCGAAAACCTGCTTTGCCCTGCAGAACGGCCCCTACGGTGCATACTATGCCCCGGAGACGGCGGCCATCCTCGACGTTATGCGCGAGGTAAGCGGAGATGATCCTTGGGTGCGGCCCGGCGGCGGCGCCTATACGGAGCACGCGCCGCATCTGATGATCAAAAAAACGCTGGATATCGCATGGAAACGGGCAACACTGCCGGCCTATGCGCTCCATACTGCGCCGGAGATCGAGAATATCCCCTTCACCGCGTTCAATAAGTCTGCGGCGGGAACGGCGCTGGAATCGGCCATGCAGTTTGCCGCCGGTGCTACGGATATGAGCTATTCGATGCTGATGTACTTTGTGGAATCGCCGGAATGGTATGCGAAAAGCTGTGCGCTTTTTGCGGCACAGCGGCCGTACTGGGAACACCTGTCGGAACTGAATCTGCGCACCCGTTCCGCCGGTATCCGCTATTTTACCTCTGCGGATGCCGGAATGATGCCCCTGCGGGAGGGCGAAAACATCGGCGCCCTCGCCCAGAATCACTATGCCGAGGTCCTGCCTTTTTTGCGGGAGGGTTTCCCCATTACCTTCGACCGTCGGGAAGAGAGCGTGATCCTGCTCCTGCCGGAGGACGTCCGCGGACTGACGGAGGCGGATATCGACCGGCTGCTTGCAAAGAACGTCATTGTTGACGGAGAGACGGTGCAGAAACTTGCGGAGCGCGGTGTGGATCTCGGAATGGATGTCCGGATACTCAACGATCTGGACGGCATCTTTTTTAAAGAGCGCTTTGCAGACCATCCGACTTCGCCGAAACAAGGCACTTTTGCGGCAAGCTGGTTTGCATCGGGCAGGAAAAACGTTGCGTCCATAAAGCTGCGGACCGACCGGGCGGAGATCATTTCAACCCTCGCGGCAAACGCCGGGGAAGATGCGCTGAAATACCGACCGGATCTTCCGCTGGGGGATGTGACCGAATGTATCGTCACCACAGAAAAAGGCGGACGCTGGGCAGTCCTTGGGTATGCCCCCTGGCGACAGACCATGCCGACCTTCGTTCGGGATCATATTCTTGACGTGGCGGAATATATCGGCGGAAAGCTTGCTGCCCGTATAAAAACGGAGATGCTCGCCGCCCTTTGGCCGCGCGTCAATGCGGAGGGACGCACTTCTGCGGTATCTCTCCTGAACTGCACGGTGGGCAACAGCGGCGAGGTGGAGATCCTGCTGCGCCGCCCTGCGGGAAAACGGTTCGTGTTTAAAAGCCAGTACAACGGCAGTCGGGAACTGACCCCCGAATGGCAGGGGGAAGACGAAGTCAAACTTTGCCTGCCGGGACTGGATGCCTGGTCGGTGGGAACTGTTTTTGCAGAATAAAATCAAAAGATAAGGAGATCTCACTATGGCTGTACCGACACCCCTTCCGCGTATTGCGGCGTTTGAAAAGATGGGACTTGGCATGTTCGTGCACTGGGGACTCTATTCCCAGCTCGGTATGGGTGAGTGGACCTATCATATCCACAACCGGGATATGAAGGACTATAAAAAGCTTGCGGATACCTTCACCGCCGAAGATTTTGACGCCGAGGCGCTGGTGCTGACCGCAAAGAATGCAGGATGCAAATATATCACCCTCACCACCCGCCACCACGAGGGCTTCTCCCTGTACGATACCTGCGGACTGTCAACCTTTGATGCGCCCCACAGTGCCGCCGGACGGGATCTAATCCGGGAGTTTGTGGATGCCTGCAACAAGCACGGTATCGTTCCCTTCTTTTACCATACCACCCTCGACTGGTATAATCAGGACTTTGACCGGGATTTTGATGCCTATCTTGAATATCTCCGCAAGAGCGTGGAGATCCTGTGCAGAAATTACGGCAAAATCGGCGGCCTGTGGTTTGACGGCAACTGGAGCCGCCCCGGTGCGGACTGGAAGGAGGATGAGCTCTACGCCACCATCCGCAAATACCAGCCGGAGGCCATCATTGTCAACAACACCGGTCTCAGCGCCCAGGGGGCTGTGGGAAATCCCGAGATCGACTCCGTCACCTTCGAGCAGGGCAGACCCACGCCCATGAAGCGGGACGGCATGGCGAAATACGTCGCCGCCGAGATGTGCCACACCCTCAACGATCACTGGGGCATCGGCAATCTCGATTTCAACTATCAGTCCCCAAAGTCCATCATCGAGAGCCTGTGCGCCTGCCGCAGAGTGGGGGCAAACTATCTGCTCAACATCGGCCCGACGGCGCAGGGCGGCGTAGATCCCCTGCAGCGGGAGCTGATGCGCATCCTCGGCAGATGGATGGAGCTTTACGGCGAGGCCGTTTACGAGGGAAAGCCCTACGGCGCGACCACCCAGAACGCCAAAAACTTTGTGCTCCAAGGGGACGGATATCTCTATTTCTTTGTGCACGATCTTGGCCGGAAGGGCAACGTCAACGTCACCAAGGACGGAAAATACAGCGGATATCTTGCCTTTAACCGCGTGACCGATGCGATTGAAGGCGTTGAATGGATGGATAACGGCGAAAAGCTCGATTTTGTGCAGTATAAGGATACCCTTTCGGTGAATGCCACGGGATTCCCCTACGGAATGTCCGCCTGCGTGCGGGTGGCACGGGCGAAGCTGAAATGATCTGCAATAAAAAACGGTACGGAAATTTGGCAGGGTGGCCGTAAAACAGTGAACCGCAAATTCATTTTTCATTCGTAATCATGGTAATGAGACGGGAGGAAGCGCATGAACCTGATTTGTAAAGTCAAAGGCCACAACTGGATGGGCTTAAAATGTATCCGCTGCG
>JAFQKV010000088.1 GCA_017414715.1 Clostridia bacterium | reverse complement strand
TACCGCCTCCCTCTGCCGAGGGAGGTGTATTTTTGCGATAGCAAAATGACGGAGAGAGAAAGACCTACCCCTCAGGCGGCAGCTGCCGCCAGCTCCCCTGACAAGGGGAGCCTTTGAAACGCCCCCCCAAAAAACTTGGCTACCCCTCCGGGAGAGCTGTCACCGCAGGTGCCACCGGAGGGGCATCCTTTCGAGCTGCTGACGATTTTACGGGCATCAAAACAAAAATAGAGGATTTCACTTGAAGAAATCCGCGGGATATTGTAAAATATAGAAAGGTATATATGTTCGCATACAGGAACTGCGCAAAGAAACTGATTTGCGCGGCGGAAGGAGTTCGATATGAAGCTGATCAACGAAAAGGGCCGGCTGTTCGGCCTTATCAATCCTGTGGATCTGGTCATCCTGCTGGTGATTTTGCTGGCAGTGGGCGGCATCGGCTGGAAGGTGCTGGGTGCAGCCGAGTCCAAGGCGGAGACCGACCTTGTCAACGCAACTGTCGTTGTGCATATCCGCGGTGCCATGAACGAGATCGTGGAGGGCATCCAGTCAGCCGATCCCGTGGGGCAGACTCTCCTTTCCAACAATGCCTCCACGCAGGCTACCATCAAATCCGTGAGCTATGCGGATTATGTGGCCGTCGGTGTCAACGACGAGGGACAGCACGTGACCACCACGGATCCCATGCGCAAGGATATTTACTTTACCATCACCGCGCCGGTGGATCGCGCAAGCAATGCTCCGGCCATCGGTGTGCAGGAGATCCGCGTGGGCGCGACCTTCTCCGTTAAGACCAAGTATATTCATATCAACGGAACCATTGAGTCCATCGTTTATGACGAGATCGAAAAATGAGTCTGCTTGACCGTATCATTTCGGGATGCTTCCCGGTGCGCTTCTGCCGCTGGCTCGCCTCCTTCTGGCCTGCAAGCCTTGCGGGACGGTTTGCCGCGGCGGTGGCCGCCTCGTGGAGCACCTCTGTGGCTGGACACCTGTGGGACCGGCTTCTGGATGCAGAATCCCATGTGCCCGGCTCGCTCTATGACCGCTTTGTGGGCCGGATTCACCGCGGGGCTCGGCACTTCGGCGCGTTTCTTTCCGTGCAGATGCGCCACTCCCTCTTTGTTCGGGTGGGCAAGTCCCTTGCGGCCCGGTTTGGCGGTGTATTTTCCCAGAGCCTGACGGGACGGGCGTTGAAGGCCTATGGCTTCCGCCGGATGCTCATCACCGCCTTTGTGCTGTATCTGCCGCTGGATGTGATCCTGCGGGAATATATCGGCTTTGATCTGCTTTCATCCCTGTGGGACGAGGCGTTCCTCTGCCTGTGCGTTGCCTACTGCATCTGGCGGCGGCTTTTCCGCCGTGTGCCCCGCCGCACCTGTACCACGCCGCTGGACAGCCCCGTGCTGCTGTATCTTTCCCTCGGTGTGTGCCTACTGTTTGTGGTCTCGCCGGATTTCTCCATTGCTCTTGCCGGCTGGCGGGCAGTTTTCCAGTACATGCTGTGGTTCTTTGTGCTCACCCGTCTCTTTGAGAGCGATGCCGATCTCGACTGCTTCTTCGGCGCGGCAGCGGTGATGATCACGGTGCTTGCCCTGCACGGCATTTATCAGTACGTGATCGGTGTGGAGATGCCTGCCGGCTGGACCACCAGCACGGAGGCCGGTGTGCGCACCCGTGTTTACAGTATCACCACCAGCTGCAACATTTTTGGCTGTCTGCTGGTCATGTTTGCGCCCCTGGTGGCAAGCTTTGCCTACACCTGTAAGCGGCTCTGGCAGAAGACCCTCGCCTGGGCGGCTGTCGGTACGGTCTGTCTTGCCCTGCTTTTCACCTTCTGCCGCGGTGCGTGGCTTGCGATGGTGGCGGCGGTGGTGCTCTTTGCGCTGCTGACCGATCGGCGCATCCTTGCCGCCCTCGGTGCCTGTGTGCCGGTGGTCACCCTGATCCCTTCGGTGGCCAACCGCATCGTCTATCTCTTCACACCGGAATTTGCCCATGCCAGCGCCGTGGGCGGCCGCTCCCTGCGGTGGGAATTCGGCATGCAGCTCTTCCGGGATAACCTGCTGACCGGCTTCGGCCTCGGTCGCTTCGGCGGTGCCGTCGCCATGCAGAACCAGACCCAGAAGGAACTCACTTATTTTTATCTGGACAATTATTATCTCAAGGTCATGGCGGAGGAGGGCCTTTTCGGTATCCTCGTCTTTGCCGGGCTGCTTTGCGCCATTCTGCTCTTCGGCCTGCGGGGACACCGCAAGCTTGGCCATCCACGCAGTGCGCCTGCGGTACGAAGCGCCGCGCTGCTCTCCGGCATGGTGGGCGTGATGGTGCATATGTACACGGAAAACATTCTGGAAGTTCCCTATATGAACGCCTATTTCTGGGGCTTTGCGGCGGTGCTTGGCTATCTCTGCTTCGTGCGGGGAAAGGCACCCCTGCCGGTGGGCAAAAATAAAGGTAAATAAACCACGGAGGATATATATATGGTAGACAAGAAAAAGGCCATTGAAACGGCCCTTGCGCAGATCGAAAAGCAGTTTGGTGCAGGCTCTGTCCAGCGCCTTGGCGAGAACCGCGCCCTGAAGGTGGATGCCATCCCCACCGGCTCCCTTGGACTGGATCTGGCTCTCGGCATCGGCGGCGTGCCCCGCGGCCGTATCGTCGAGATCTACGGACCGGAATCCTCCGGTAAGACCACCGTTGCGCTGCATATCATCGCCGAGGCCCAGAAGGCCGGCGGTGAGGCCGCCTTTATCGATGCGGAGCATGCGCTGGATCCCGCCTATGCCAAGGCGCTCGGCGTGGATATCGACAGCCTGCTGGTCTCTCAGCCGGACAACGGCGAACAGGCTCTGGAGATCACCGAGGCGCTGGTGCGCTCCGGTGCCATTGACGTTATCGTTGTGGACTCCGTTGCCGCCCTCGTGCCCCGCGCCGAGATTGACGGCGAGATGGGCGACGCCTTCGTGGGCGTTCTCGCCCGCCTGATGAGCCAGGCCATGCGCAAGCTCGCCGGTGCCATCTCCAAGTCCAACTGCTGCGCCATCTTCATCAACCAGCTGCGCGAAAAGGTGGGCGTGATGTACGGAAATCCCGAGGTCACCACCGGCGGCCGCGCGCTGAAGTTCTATTCCAGCGTGCGTATGGACGTGCGCCGCGTGGAGGCTCTGAAGGTCAACGGAAACTTTGTGGGCAACCACACCCGTGTCAAGGTCGTCAAGAACAAGGTCGCGCCTCCCTTCCGCGAGGTGGAATTTGACATCATGTACGGCGAGGGCATCTCCAAGACGGGCGAGCTGGTGGATGTCGGTGTCAAGACGGGCATCGTCCGCAAGTCCGGCTCCTGGTTCTACATCGGCGAGGAGCGTATCGGACAGGGCCGCGACAACGCAAAGCTCTTCTTTGAGCAGCATCCCGAGGTGGCGCGTCAGGTGGAGCAGCAGATCCATGCGGCCCTCTCCTCCGACAAGGTCGAGGTGGAGCCCACCGCTCCCGCGCCCGAGGCACCCCGTGCCGCTGCGGCACCGGCAGGTGCACCCATCTCCGTCATTGCGGACGATTTTGAGGAATAATGCCACTGACTGTGGATAAAATGTCCCCTGCAAAGCGCGGGGGAGCCATTCTCCTGCATCTTTCCGACGGCTCCGTCACCCGGCTCTCACCCTCGGCGGTGGTGGAGCTTGGGATCACGGCGGGCTGCGAGATCGGGGAGGAGATGCGCTCGGAGATCGACGCGCTGCGCATCTCCGAGCAGACCCGCAGAAGCGCGGTGAACATCATCTCCGTCACCTCGGTCTCCGCATCGGAGCTGAAAAAGCGGCTTTTGCGCAAAGGTTACCCCGAGGGTGAGTGCGAGGCCGCCGTGGGCTGGCTTTGCGACCTCGGCGTGCTGGACGATGCCGTTTTTGCCGAGGGGCTTGCCGCAAAATACGCCGAAGCGGGGGTCTCCCTGCGGGCGGCGGCGGAAAAAATGCGGGAAAAGGGGCTGCCCAGGGAGCAAATCGAGGCGGCTCTTGCGGAATATCCGGCTCCGGATGCGGCTCTGGACCGCCTTGTGGAAAAGGCTCTGCGGGGGCGGGCTCCGGACCGGGAGGGACAGGCGAAGCTTATCGCCTCTCTGGCCCGAAAGGGCTTCCGGTATGAAGATATCCGTGCGGCTCTGCGCCGGGTCGACCCCGAGGGGGAGGACGGCGGCTTTACGGAGGCATAGCAACCAAAGGAAAGGATACCATTCCAACCATGGCTAAACGAATCGGGCTCATCTCTCTGGGATGTGCAAAAAATCTGGTGGATTCTGAGCAGATGCTCAGTGTGCTTGCCGATGCCGGATACGAGTTTTCCGACAATCTGGACGAGTGCGACGGCGTTCTGGTCAACACCTGCGGCTTTATTGACGATGCCAAGAGCGAGGCCATCGAGAATTTCCTCGAGCTTGCCCAGCTCAAGGAGGAGGGCAAAATTCATGTCATTGTGGCGGCGGGCTGCCTTGCGGAGCGTTACCGCGAGGAGCTGCGGGCGGAGATCCCGCAGATCGATGCCCTGCTCGGCTGCGGAAGCTACGACCGCGTGGCAGAGGCCTTCGATGCCGTCTTTGCCGGAGAGACCGCCTATGCGCGCTTTGAGGCACTGGATGCCCCCGTGCGGGAGACCTCCCGCATCCCCTGTACCCCGCACTATACGGCCTACGTCCGCATCGGCGAGGGCTGCGACAACCGCTGCAGCTACTGCGTGATCCCCTCCCTGCGGGGGCCTTACCGCAGCCGCAAGCCGGAGGCAGTTCTGCAGGAATGCCGGGAGCTTGCCGAGGCAGGTGCCAAGGAGCTCATCATCATTGCGCAGGATATCACAAAATACGGCACCGACCTCGGCGGCGATTACCTGCTGCCGGAGCTTCTGGACGATATCTGCCGCATCGAGGGCCCGGAGTGGATCCGGCTGCACTATCTCTATCCCAACGGTGTCACCGAGAAGCTGATGGACTGCATCGCCCGCAATGAGAAGATCGTTCATTATCTCGATATCCCCATTCAGCACATTTCCGAGAAGGTGCTTTCCCGCATGAACCGACATCATACCGGTGCGGAGGTGCGGGCCCTCTTCAAAAGACTGAAGGAGCGCTTCCCCGATATGGTGCTGCGCACCAGCGTCATGGTCGGCTTCCCCGGGGAGACCAAGAAGGACTTTGACGAGCTGATGGAGTTTTTGCGTGAGTTCCGCCTTGAGCGCGCCGGCGTATTTGTTTTCTCTCCGCAGGAGGGAACGGAGGCGGCAGGCCTTGACGGAAAGGTCGGCAAGCGCACCGCCCAGCGCCGTGCGGAGCTGGTCAGCGAGCTGCAGGCCGAGATCATGGAGGCGGAGAGCGAGAAGCTGGTGGGGAAGACCCTCACCGTGCTGTGCGAGGGCTTTGACCGCTACGCCGAGGTCTTCTACGGCCGCACCTATGCCGATTCCCCCGAGGTGGACGGCAAGGTCTTCTTCTCCGCAGAGGATAAGCCTGCGCCCGGAGATATCTGCCGGGTGTACATAGAAGAGGTCATGGACGGCGATCCCGTCGGTGTCCGTCGGGAGGAAAGTGAGGAATAAATGATGAATCTTCCCAATATACTTACGATTTTCCGCATGGCGATGGTGCCTGTCTTTATTGTTCTGATGCTGCTGGATATGCCTCTTGCGGCACTCATCGTGTTTGCCGTGGCCTCCATCACCGATAAGCTGGACGGCTACCTTGCCCGCAAGAACAATCAGGTCACCGTTTTCGGTAAGTTCATGGATCCTCTGGCCGACAAGCTGTTGGTGATGAGCGCATTTCTACTCTTCCAGCATCTCGGCATGATGCACGTGGTTTTTGTCTTTGTTATTCTTGCCCGGGAGTTTATCATCACCTCCCTGCGCGTGCTCGCCATCGAGGCCGGTATTGTGCTGCCCGCCGGTATTTCCGGCAAAATCAAGACTGCCGTGCAGATGACTACGATCTGTCTGATGTTGGGTGTTGCCTGGCTGTCGGAGAGTACCCTTCCGGGTCTGCCTGCGGCACTTATCAATCAGATCTGCTCCTGGGTGATGCTCGCCGTCACCGTCTGGTCCGGCGCGGATTACATCTGGACCCAACGCGCTCTCTTTGATCCCAAACGAAAGTAAGAGGTAATTCATATGCCGAACATTGGAGAAGTCGATAAAAATCTGAAGGTGGAAACCAGCCTGAAGCTGGAGGACGTTCGCTTTTATAACGCCTGCTCGGCATCCTTTGAGATCTACGGCCTTGCCCAAAAGGGCGAGGGGGTCCGCTTTGCACGCATGCCCGAGGCCTTTGCCGAGAAGGTTAGCGGGAATGTGCAGATCCTGAATCTGCATACCGCCGGCGGCCGCGTGCGATTCTCCACCGATTCGAAATATATTGCCGTCAAGGTGCTCTGGTCCGGCCAGGGACGGATGAGCCATATGCCCCTCACCGGCCAGTGCGGCTTCGATCTGTATGTTGACGAGGGTGCCCGCAGCCGGTATAAGAGCACCTTCATCCCCGGAAACAACTGCGACGAGGGCTACGAATCCGTTGCCTTGTTCGATACGCGTGAAATGCGCTCCGTCACCATCAATTTCCCCCTCTATAACGGAGTGGATGCCCTCTATATCGGCCTGCAGGAGGATGCGAAGCTTTCCGGCGGCACAAAATATGCCTATGACCGCCCGGTGGTCTATTACGGCTCCTCCATCACCCAGGGAGGCTGTGCCTCCCGTCCCGGCAACTCCTATCAGGGCATCCTTTCCCGTATGTTCAACGTGGACCATATCAATCTCGGTTTCTCCGGCTCTGCCCGCGGTGAGATCTGCATGGCCGATTATATCGCCGGGTTGGATCCCCTGGTCTTCGTGCTGGATTACGATCACAACGCTCCTACGGAGGAGCATCTTGTGAACACCCACGAGGTCTTCTTCCGCCGCTTCCGCGAGCTGAGGCCCGACACCCCGGTGGTTATGGCGAGCTCTGCCATTCCCTACTGGGAGACCCGCCGCGCCGTCGTCTTCCGCACCTATGAGAACGCCCTGCGTGCGGGGGATAAAAAGGTCGCCTTTGTGGACGGTCAGGCTCATTTTACCGGCGTTTATGCCGACTGCGCCACCGTTGACGGCTGCCACCCCAATGATTACGGCTTTGTCTGCATGGCGCAGAGCATCGGAACGGCCCTGGAGAAGTTCCTTCCCGCCCGCTGAATTTGATTTTTTCCGCCACTTTCCCCCCACCTTCGCCCCTGCCTTTTGTTGGAAATGACGAAATCGCAACTTTGACGCAAAAGACAGGCTGAAAGGGCTTGCATATTTTCCGGAAAAGGTATAAAATATGCGTAGCGTATAAACACAAAAAATATATTTTTTGGAGGAATCCCGAAATGGTAAAAGTTGCAATTAACGGTTTTGGCCGCATCGGCCGTCTGGCTTTCCGTCAGATGTTTGGCGCTGAGGGCTACGAAGTCGTCGCTATCAACGACCTCACCTCTCCCAAGATGCTCGCTCACCTGCTGAAGTATGACTCCACCCAGGGCGCTTATGCTGCTCCCTTCGGAACTCATACCGTTGAGGCCGGCGAGGACAACATCGTTGTCGATGGCAAGAAGATCACCATCTACGCCGAGAAGGACGCTGCGAACCTTCCCTGGGGTGAACTCGGTGTTGACGTCGTTCTCGAGTGCACCGGTTTCTACACCACCAAGGAGAAGGCTATGGCCCACGTTACCGCTGGTGCCAAGAAGGTCGTTATCTCCGCTCCCGCC
>JAFQKV010000087.1 GCA_017414715.1 Clostridia bacterium | reverse complement strand
TGTTGGAGGCCATGGCAACGGCAATGCCGAGATTGGGGTTGACCAGAACATTGGGGAAGGCGACGGGAAGCAGGGTCGGCTCCTGCATGGTGCTGTCATAGTTATCGACAAAATCTACGGTATCCTCGTCAATGGAGTCAAAGAATTCCTCGCAGATACTCTCCAGCTTGACCTCGGTATAACGGGAGGCTGCATAGGCCATATCGCGGGAATAGATCTTACCGAAGTTACCCTTGGAATCAACAAGGGGATGCAAAAGCGTTTCATTTCCGCGGGCAAGACGCACCATGGTCTCATAGATCGCGGCATCACCGTGGGGATTGAGCCGCATGGTCTGGCCGACGACATTGGCGGACTTGGTGCGGCTGCCTTTGAGAAGGCCCATCTTGTACATGGTGTAGAGAAGCTTTCTGTGGGAGGGCTTCAGGCCGTCGATCTCCGGCAGGGCGCGGGAGACGATGCAGCTCATGGCATAGGGAAGGTAATTGGACTCAAGGGTCTCGGTAATGCGCTGATCCCGCGTAACGGCGGTCTCGAGATTTGCAGACATAGTTTTTTACCTTCCTTTCTTACGAGATATCGGCGAAATCAAGATATTCGTATCCGCGCTGGGCAATGGCCGTCTTTCGGCCTTCCAGATTATCGCCAAGCCACAGATCGAACATCTGTGCCGTGAGCTCCGCCTCGTCGCTGGTGACACGGATCAGGCGGCGGGTCTCGGGTGCCATGGTGGTCAGGCTCATCATGGCAGGCTCATTCTCACCCAGTCCCTTGGAGCGCTGGATGGTGACCTTTTTATTGCCGAGATCATGAAGAATATCCGTCTTTTCCTGTTCGTTGTAGGCAAAATAGGTATCGTCCTTGCAGGTGATCTCATACAGGGGTGATTCCGCAATGTAAACAAAGCCTTCGGAAATGAGATCGGGAACGAGCCGGTAGATCATGGCAAGAATGAGGGTACGGATCTGGAAGCCGTCCTCGTCCGCATCGGTACAGATGATGACCTTGTTCCAGCGCAGTGCCTCCAGCCGGAAGGCCGGAAGATCCTTGACGGCCTTGGATTTGATCTGCACACCGCAGCCGAGCACGCGCATGAGGTTTGTGATGATCTCGCTTGCAAAGATCTGTGCGTCGCTGGCCTTCAGGCAGTTGAGGATCTTGCCGCGTACGGGCATTATGGCCTGAAATTCGGAGTTGCGGGCCTGCTTGCAGGAGCCGAGAGCGGAATCGCCCTCCACGATATAAAGCTCTCTGCGGGAGAGATCGTTTGTGCGGCAGTCCACGAATTTATCAATGCGGTTTTTGATATCCATCTTTTCCGTCATCTTGCTTTTGACGGAAACGCGGGCTTTTTCGGCGCTTTCCCGGGCGCGCTTGTTGACCAGCACCTGATCGGCGATCTTCTGCGCCTCGGCGGGATTCTCGATGAAATAAACCTCCAGGGAGGAACGAAGAAACTCCGTCATGGCCTCCTGAATGAATTTATTTGTGATGGCCTTTTTTGTCTGGTTTGCGTAGGAAGCAACGGAGGAGAAGCAGTTGGTGACGATGAGCAGACAGTCCGCTATGTCATTAAACTGGATCTTCGACTCATTCTTGACGTATTTGTTCTGACCCTTCAGGTATGCGTCAACGGCATAGACGAAGGCAGAACGTACGGCCTTGTCCGGGCTTCCGCCGTGCTCAAGCCAAGAGGAATTATGGTAATACTCCAGAGCAGGGGCTGCGTTGGTGAAGGTAAATGCGACATTGATCTTCAGCTTATAATCGGCCTTATCCTCACGGTCGCGTCCTACGCGGTCCGCGGAAAGATTCTGAACAGACGTAAATTCCGTGCCATGGGAAAGCTCCGCAACGTAGTCGGCAATGCCGTTGGGGTAGAGATATTCTGTGGTCTCAAACCGGGATCCGTGCTGCTGACGGAATACAAACTTAACGCCTGCGTTGGCAACGGCCTGACGGCGGAGAATATCGTGGAAATAGCTCTCCGGGATGACGATATCGGTAAACACCGCAAGATCCGGCCGCCAGTAATGGGTGGTACCGGTCTTCTTGCGATCGGCGGGCTCCTTCATGAGCTTGTTCGGTGCCTTGGTGACATTAACACCCTTCCTGAAATTCAGGGTATACTTCGTGTTATTGTAATAGGAGGTGACCGTCATAAACTCAGAGGCATACTGCGTGGCGCAGGCACCGAGGCCGTTCATACCGAGGGACAGCTCATAATCCTTGCCGCCCTGGTTATTATACTTTCCGCCGGCATAGAGCTCGCAGTAGATCAGCTCCCAGTTGTAACACTTTTCCTTGGGGTTATAATCCACGGGAACGCCGCGGCCGAAATCGTCCACCTGCAGGGAGTTGTCCTCATAATGGGTGACGATGATCTCGTTACCGTAGCCTTCACGGGCTTCGTCCGCGGAGTTGGAAAGGATCTCAAAGAAAGAATGTTCACAGCCGTCGATACCGTCCGAGCCGAAGATGACCGAGGGACGCTTACGTACACGGTCGGCTCCCTTCAGGGAAACGATACTCTCGTCGCCGTAGGATTTTGACGTCTCGTTTGCCATGTGTTCCTCCAAATGTTGTTTTTTTGTTCAGATCATTATACCATAAATAGTTTTTGTTTGCAATACAGGCATCAAACATAAAATCCGGAGCCGCAAGCATTATGCGGCTCCGGGCAGAGAATTATTGGATATCTTCCGGCAGATTCCCGACGTAAGCAGACGAATCCTGTCCGGAGGCAAAAATCCTGCGGGCGAGGAGGAGAATATCCTCACAGCCTACGGCGGCATAGCTTGCCAGCGTTTTTTCGACATCGGGGAAGGTCCCATAGAGAAGTTCACACCGGGCAAGCTGGCTCATACGGGCGCCGCTGCCCTCAAGGGATATAAGCATACCGGATTCCGTCTGATCACGGGCGCGATCAAGCTCATCACGGGTTATACCGTCGGAGAGCAGGCGGTTGATTTCGTCGCGGATGGCGGCCTCCGTTCGGTGCAGCAGCTCACGGCTTGTGGCAGTATAAATGTCGTAAAAACCCGCATCACTCAGAGCAGCAGGAACGCCGTAAACCGAGTAGCACGCTCCTTCCTTTTCACGAACGCGCTGGAAGAGGCGGGAAGACATTCCGTCGCCAAATACGGTATTCAAGAGCCGCAGGGCAAATCGGTCCGGAGATGCAGCGGTGACAGCCGGCCATCGCAGGGCAAGGTGTGCCTGCTCAATTCCCTTTCGCTTAACGGAGTGAGCCGGCGTGTAGACCGTCCTGCGCGATGTATTTGCTTTTCCTGCGGGGAAGGCAGAAAACAGGCTGCCGACATATTCGATATCCGCTTCGGTGAAGCTGCCGCAAATGGAGACGATCATATTCGCTCCCGTATAACGGCTCTGCATGTATTCGCGCATGATTCCGGAATCGATACGGCTGAGTGCGGATTTCGTGCCGAGAATAGGGCGTCCTGCAGGAGAACCTTTGAGCGTGTCGATACTCAGAACCTCTGCTACCAGATCCTCCGGGGTATCCTCGTACATGCTGATCTCCTCAAGGATCACACCGAGCTCACTTTCGAGCTCCTCCTCGCGGAGAGCAGGCTCCAGAAGCATTGCGCAAAGAAGTTCAGCGGCAGTGCGGAGGTGTCGGGAAAGACAGGTCGTATAAAAACAGGTGTTTTCCTTTGTGGTATACGCATTGGCATTTCCGCCGATGCGGTCCAGAGCCGCGGCAAGATCCGCAGCAGGCAGCTCGAGCGTTCCCTTAAAGACCATATGCTCAATGAAATGGGAAATACCGGCAAGGCGTGCGGGTTCATGCCTACTTCCGTTGCGGACCCATACGCC
>JAFQKV010000086.1 GCA_017414715.1 Clostridia bacterium | reverse complement strand
CTATGTGGTCGTTGCCACTTTTGACGTTTTTTTCGGAAATCCCACAAGCCGAAAATCCGCATTGTTAAAGGGGTGTTTGAGGTTTTAGGAAAAAGTCCTGAATGAATCAGGTCGGTCTCCCAAAGCAGGCGCGCTACCAACTGCGCTACACCCGGTTATTAAGTTTTTTCGTGTTTCCGCGTGCGTTCCCAAACCACCCGCTCTACCAGCTGAGCCACACCCCGATTTTGTATTGAATTTTTAAGTTTTTGCGTAGAAGTGGGACAAACTGTGGTCAAACCAGATTTGTACGCTTTTTTGAGATTTTGTAAAGTGCCGAAAACCCGCATAAATAAAGGCTTTTCGCACTTTTGATTTTTCGATGCTGAGGAGTTTGTTCACGCTCCCAAAACAAGCGCTCTACCAGGTGAGCTACACCTCGATCGGGAATGATTATATCACTTTGCGGTGCGTTTTGCAAGCCGGTACATACGCGAGGCATATTTGAATATCAGGGAGACCGCAACAATGCCCACGGCGATGGCGGCCGCATCGGTGACGGTATAGATGCCGAATCGCAGGGCGGCCTCCCGGTCGGCGGAAAGCACGGCATCCATGGTGCGGTAAAGGCTGCTGCCCGGTACCAGAGGCATGGCGGCGATCAGAGAAAAGACCGTTGCCGGTGCCTTCAGCGCGCGGGCCATGATCTCGGCATAGAGCGCCGCGGCCAGGGCTGCGATAAGCACCTGCAGAAATCCCACAGCGCCAAAATGACCGGCGAGCAGATACACGCCCCAGCAGACAGATCCGCCGAGAGCCGAAAAGAGCAGCTTGATGCCGCGGTTTCCGAACATCAGCCCAAAGCCGAGGGAACCGAGAGTAGCAGCAATAAAAATTTTCACGGCTTCAGCGCCCCCCCGTACAGATAAGAATGGCGGCGGCAAATCCCGCCGCGATGGCAACGGCCATCAGCAGCGCCTCCGACAGGCGCAGCGCCCCGGTGATGGTATCACCAAGAAGCATATCCCGCAGGGACGCGGTGACCAGAGCACCGGGGATGGGCAGCATGATACAGCCGATCATGATCATATCCGCATGACCGCCAAGGCCCACCACCACGGATGCGTGCGCAAGCAAACCCATGAGAAGCGACCAGACGAAATTATACACCACGGGGTTCATATCTGACCTGCGCAGCCAAAGCTCCGATGCGGTATAGGGAAGAGAAATCAGGGCGGCAATGAGACCGTCTGCGACCGTGCCGCCGAAAAAGACCGCGAAGGCCGCGGCACTCAGAAATCCGCCGAGGAAGCGCCAAAGGGGACTTTCGCGCTTTGCATCCGTTATGGTGGAGAGGCGCGCACGAATCTCCTCTGCTTCCGGTTTCCCCTCACAGACGGCACGGGAGAGCGCATTAAGGGCATCCACCTTGCCGTAATTGTTGGAGACGGTGCGCACCCGTCGGGTCTGGGTAAGGGTGCGGCCATCGGCGGAAACGACGGTGACGTGGATCCCCGAGGCGATGGCAAGCACGTCCGAACGGCGGGCACCGTAGGCGGCAAACATGCGCTCCATGGAATCCTCCACGCGGCGCACCTCCGCGCCGGAGCGCAGCATCTCCTCGCCGATATCCACAACGCAGTGCATGATCTCCTCCATGCACAGGCCACCTCACTTTCACTTCACCGGTATATATAATTATAGCAAGCAGACGGAAAAATAACAACAAAAATCGCACACGGGATTGGCAAAAAGGGATTGCAAATCAGACCCCGTGTGGTATAATGTTAGTAACCGTAGGTTGCGGAGGGTCTCCGCAGCGATTTCTTGTGATAAACGAGGTTTGAAATTATGGTTGGAAACAAGTATGCCGTTGCCCTGGTGGGCTATGGCGGAATGGGTCACTGGCACGCAAGGCTTCTCAAGGAATTTGAGGAGATCTTCCTTTACGGTATCTATGACATCAATCCCGAAAAGCTCGCGGCCGCGAAGGCCGACGGCTACGTTGCCTATAACTCCTTTGCCGAGCTGTGCGCCGACGAGACGGTCGATGTCGTTCTCGTCGCCACCCCCAACGATTTCCATAAGGAATACATCATCGGCGCCATGCGCGCCGGCAAGGCTGCTATCTCCGAAAAGCCCGTCACCCTCTCCAGCGCCGATCTGCAGGATATGATCGATGTCAGCCGCGAGACCGGCAAGCTCTTCACCGTGCACCAGAACCGCCGCTGGGACGGCGACTTCCGCGTCATCAAGAAGATCTATGACGAGGGTATGCTCGGTGACATCCACCGCATCGAGAGCCGCGTTCACGGCTCCCGCGGTATTCCCGGTGACTGGCGCGGCCAGAAAGTCCACGGCGGCGGTATGGTGCTCGACTGGGGCGTTCATATCCTCGATCAGATGCTGCTGCTCGTTCCCGAGAAGATTAAGAGCATCTACGCCCACATGCATCACGTGACCAACTACGAGGTCGATGACGGCTTTGAGATCGTCCTCCACTTCGAGAGCGGCAAGACCGCCCTGCTGGAGGTCGGCACCTCCAACTTCATCAACCTGCCCCGCTGGTATATGCTCGGCGAGAACGGCACCGCACAGGTGGACAACTTCCACGCCGAGGGCAAGATCGTCAACATCACCAACTGGGACAACCGGGATGCCGTGCCCATCGTCACCGCAGCCGGCCTGACCAAGACCATGGCGCCCCGCACCAAGGAGACCATCAAGGAGCAGCCTCTGCCCGTGGTGGAAAGCGATATCCACGACTACTACAAGAATATCGTCGCCGTCCTGAAGGGCGAGGCCGAGCAGATCGTCCGTCACGATCAGCTGATGCGCGTCATGCGCGTCATGGAGGCCGCCTTCGAGGCTGACCGTCTCGGTCAGATCGTCCCCTTCGAGGCGTAAAACCCACATCATCTCCAAACCGGCAGAGAAACCCCTCTGCCGGTTTTTTATAACGGGGTCCGTGACTTCCTCCCTCTGTCGAGGGAGGTGGATTCGTCGAAAGGCGAAGACGGAGGGAGCGCTTGGGAAAACCGGGTTTTCTCTCTCCCGGTCTTTTGCTCCGCAAAAGCCAGCCCCCTCATCAGAGGGGGCCTTTCTGTAGATATCTGCTTTCTCACCCCCACCCGATGCACTGGCGGGGAAAATATGATATAATCATAAAAACGTCCAAAAAAGGAGCCGATATGACCGAGATCCTCTTTGTTTGCACCGGAAACACCTGCCGCAGCCCTATGGCGGAGGGCATCACCAATGCGCTCGCCGCCCGGCGGGGGCTGTCCGTCGTTGCCCGTTCCGCAGGCATTGCCGCCTTTGAGGGCTGCGCCGCCACCGAGGAGGCGGAGACCGCCGCCGCGGAGCACGGCGCGGACATCTCCGGCCACCGCAGCCGCCGTCTGACGGCGGAGATGTGCCTTTCGGCCGACCGTATCGTCGTTATGACCGATGCCCACCGCGATGCCATCCTGCGGGCGGTGGATATCCCGGAGGAAAAGATCTCTGTAATGGATCTGCCCGACCCCTACGGCCGGGGCATGGATGCTTACTATACCGCCGCCGACCGCATTGAGGAGGCGGTGGAGACCCTGCTGGAGGAGCTGAAATGACCCCGCGCCGCCTGACCGCTGCCGATGCCCCCGCCCTTGCCCGGCTGGAAGATGTCTGCTTCTCCGAGCCCTGGAGCGAGGCGGGACTGCTTGCGGAGCTTGAAAATCCCCTCTCCTCTCTCTGGGGCATCGATGGAGAGGAGGGCGTTATCGCCTACGGCGGCTGGCAGAACGTGGTGGGCGAAGGGTATGTGCTCAATATCGGCGTGCTTCCCGCCCACCGACGGAAGGGGCTCGGTGAGGCCATCCTGCGGGCAATGCTTTCCGAGGCCGAAGGCACGGCGGATTTTCTCACGCTGGAGGTGCGCGCCGGAAATGCGCCGGCTATCGCGCTCTATGAGAAGCATGGCTTCCTCCCCGTGGGACGGCGGAAGGATTTTTACCGCGATCCTGTGGAGGATGCCCTGCTCATGACCCGTTTTTTTGACAAAGGAGAGGGAAAATGAGATTTCTGTATCCCGACTTCCGCACAAAGGCCCTGACCTTTTCCTACGATGACGGCTGCTGCCAGGACAGGCGTCTGACGGAGCTTTTCCGCAAATACGGCGTGCGTGCCACCTTCAATCTCAACTCCGCCTTTCTCGGCTGGAAGGGGCCCATCACCCACGGCGGCTTCACCGTGCCCTTTGACCGGTCGGAGCCCGAGGAGATCTGTGAGCTTTACCGGGGCTTTGAGGTGGCAAGCCACAATGCCACCCATTACAACATGTCCAAGCACACGCCGGAGACCATCCGGGAGGAGCTTTGGCGCGACACCAGCGCCCTGCGCGCCCTCACCGGGCAGGCGGTGCGGGGCTTTGCCTACCCCTGCGGCGGCTTTAACCACCATTCCCACGAATTTCTTGCCGAGGTGGGTATCGCTTACGCCCGCACGGGGCTCTCCACCTTCCGCTTTGACCTTCCGCAGAATTTCTATTACTGGTGTCCCACCTGCCACGACCGCCACCCCGATCTTGCCGAGCTTGCCCGGCGGTTTATCGATGGGGAGCCGGAGGAGCTTTGGCTGCTCTACGTCTGGGGACATTCCTTTGAGCTGGATAAAAACGATATCGACCGTTGGGAGAACCTTGAAGGCCATCTGCGCCTGCTTTCCGGACGCGAGGATATCTGGTATGCGGAAAACATTGAGATCTGCGACTATATCACCGCCTGCCGCGCATGTATTTATGCCGACGGGAGGCTGCATAACCCAACGGAGCGGGAGATCTTCCTTACCCATAAGGGCAAAAAATACCGCCTCGCACCCGGCGAGACGGCAGAATTTTAGCGGCTCTGCTTATGGCTCAATTCCCGACAATAACTGCCTCGCTTTACGCGAGGCGTTTTCATATAAACAGAACAATGATCCAACATGCGTTGTCGAACAAAAAAACTTCTCGATATTCCGATAAATTCAATTAACCGACATGCTCTCTCTGATACTATATGGGTGAAAGCTTTCAAAACACAGGAGAACAACCATGACCGACAAAAAAGCATCGGAATTGCTGTCTGAAAATCTGACGGCAATTTACGGCTACGCTTTTTCTAAGCTCTATGATAAAGATAAAGTTGACGATCTTGCATCCGAAATCGTATATGAGATCATCGTTTCAGTGCGCAACCTTCAAAACGAGGAAGCCTTTTGGGGCTTTGCTTGGAAGATCGCTGAAAACACGTTCCGTCGCTTTATCCGTAAGAGTCAGCTTGCCGCACAGAACGTAGAACTAACAGAAGAAAACATAGGTGTGTACGACCTCTCTCCGGAGCAGGAATACATAGAAAAAGAAACCGCAAGTGAGGAAATATATCTGCTTCGCCGCGAGCTTTCCCTTTTGAAGAAAACACACCGTAAGGTCTGCGTTGCTTATTACGTCGATAACAAAAGTTGTTCTCAAATCGCAAAAGAGCAAAACATCAGCATGGAAATGGTAAAATACCATTTGTTTAAGACGCGCAAATTATTGAAGGAAGGTATCGG
>JAFQKV010000085.1 GCA_017414715.1 Clostridia bacterium | reverse complement strand
GCGGTGCCTACGGCTTTGACAATGCCGGTGACGATGCCATTCTCGCCTCCATCGTTCACGACATGCGTACCATCGATCCCGATATCCCCATGACGGTCATTTCCAAGAAGCCCGAGCAGACCCGCCGCACCACACGCTGCCGCAGCGTTTACACCTTCAACCTCTTCAAGATACTGTCCGCCCTACGTCACTCCTCCCTCTATATCAACGGCGGCGGTACCCTTATGCAGGACAAGACCAGCACAAAATCTCTGCTCTATTATCTTGCAACCTTGCGGCTTGCCCGCATACTCGGAACCCCCGTCATGCTCTACGGCAGCGGCATAGGACCCATCAGCCGTCCGAAAAACCGCCGTATTGCGGGCCGCATTCTTAACACCTGCGCCGATGTCATTACCCTGCGTGACGAGGCAAGTTACAACGAGCTTCAGAGTCTCTCCGTTACACGACCCTTCATTGCGCTGACAGGCGATCCCGCCATCGGAACCGAACCGCCGGCGGATACGCGCATCCGTTCACTGCAGCTGGAGCACGGCATTGACCCTGAAGTTCCCTATGCCTGCGTTGCCCTGCGAAGCTGGGAAGAAATGGACGAAACAGCACGCAGAAACTGTGCGGTTTTCTGTGACCTGCTTGCAAAGGAGCTCGGCATACAGGTGGTCTTTCTTCCCATGGCGTATCCGAGAGATCTTGACTTTATGGACGGCATCGCCGCCCAGATGGAAACGTCTTCCCTCTCCGTACGACGCCGGCTCTCTGTTCAGGATACGGTGGGACTCATCTCAAAATCCTCACTGGTCTTTGCCATGCGGCTGCATGCGCTCGTTTTTGCCGTTTCGCAGGATGTTCCTGCCGTCGGCTTCAGTTATGATATCAAGGTCTCCTCCTTCCTCAAGTATGCTGAGGCGCCCTTCTCCGCCGATCTTTCGGAAAACGACCCCCACCGCCTGCTCGACCTCTGCCGGGCGGCCATCGGTGCCGCCGGTGGTACGAATGCAGCCACGATCCGCAGCCGAGCGGACAAAAACCGAGCATATGCAAAAGTCCTGCTTGCCGACGGCCGAAAGAGCGACCCGCAGGAGCTTGCAAAGCTGTAAATATTCTACAACGTAAAAGGAGTCTGCATGAAGCGTTTCTGGTTTGAACTCCGCGCCTACTTTGCCGAGTGTGACATATCCCTTTTTCTCGCGGGGCTCGTCTCCGCGCTTTACGGGCTTGCGCTCATTTACAGCGCCACCCGTTCATACAACTCGGACAAGTACCTGGTCGTGCAGATCATCGGTATTGTTCTCGGACTGGTCCTCTACTTTGTGATGACAATGCTTGATATAGAGCAGATTTCCCGGTTATGGAAGTGGCTCTTTGCCGCAAATCTGCTTTTTATCTCCTCCACCCTCTTCTTCGGTGTCGGTATGGACTCCACCGGCAACAACAGCTGGCTGCGCGTCACCCTCGGCGGTTTTCAGATCGGTATCCAGCCGGGCGAGGTAGGCAAGATCCTCTTTATCATCACCCTTGCAAAGCATATCCAGCACGTTGGAGAGGATATCAACAAATTTCGCAGCATTCTCCTGCTGGGGCTGCACTTTCTCGTCACCGCAGGTATTCTTTTCATCTCCTCAGAGGATATGGGCATGACCCTTTCCTATCTCTTCATCTTTGCCGTCATGCTGCTGGTCGCAGGTTTGAAGCTTCGATGGTTTGGCGGTGCCATCCTCGCCTTTACGGCAGCTTTTGCGGTCACATGGAAGCTTGACATCATCCCCGCCTATATGCAGAAACGCTTTCTGGCCGTGCTCAACCCAACCTTTGACATCACGGGTGTCGGCTGGCAGGCCTACTGTTCCAAGATCGCCATTGTCGGCGGCGGTCTGTTCGGGCAGGGCTTCGGTCAGGGACTGCAGACGCAAAGCGGCAGTCTTCCCGCCAAGCACACCGACTTTATTTTCTCCGTTGCCTGCGAGGACCTGGGCTTTTTCGGTGCGCTGATCATTCTCGGGCTGATCTTCTTTATGATCTGCAAATGCTTTGCCGTCACCTTCCGGCTCGGCGGCCGCTCTTATCTGGGCTCACTGTCAGCAGGCGTAGGTTCCGTGTTTCTTTTCCAGGTGCTCATCAACTGCGGCATGTGCCTCGGTATCATTCCCGTCATCGGCCTGACGCTGCCCTTCTTCAGCTACGGCGGCACCTCGGTCATGACCATGTTCCTTGCACTCGGTCTGGTTGCCAGTGCCAGGCGGTTCGGAGCACAGCCTGCCGGATTATCCAAATTCCGCTACTGATTCCGTTTCATTACCGTCCCACACCACGGGGCGGATAAACAAGGAGATTTTCTATCATGATGATCGACGTACGTATGGCCGTGCCAGAACCGGAGGTTCTTCCCTTCGGCGGAACCAACCCAAAGGGAGATACCATATCCGTCAACGGAATGTATCTTGAGTTCAACGGCAAGCCCTGGTATCCCATCATGGGAGAGATGCATTATTCCCGTTACAACGAGAATGAGTGGGCCCGCGAGATCCGCAAGATGAAGGCCGGCGGTGTGGAGATCGTTTCCAGCTATGTCTTCTGGATCCACCACGAGGAAAAGAAGGGCGAATGGGACTTCAGCGGCTGCCGCGATCTGAAGCGGTTTATTGAGGTCTGCCGCGAGGAAAACGTCATGTGTTTCCTTCGCATCGGTCCCTGGCCTCACGGTGAGTGCCGCAACGGCGGCTTCCCCGACTGGCTGCAGGAGGAGCCCGGCATCCGTCTGCGCTCCGATGATCCCCTTTATCTCAGTTACGTCAGGACCCTCTTTGAGAAGCTCGGCGATGCCGCCCGCGGACAGATGTGGAAGGACGGCGGTCCCATCATCGGCGTGCAGATTGAAAACGAATACAGTCATACCTACAAAAGTGAGCCGGACGGCGCAAAGCGCATGAAAAACATGGTCACCTACAAGCAGATGGCCATTGATGCCGGCTTTGACGTGCCTCTCTACACCGCCACCGCATGGGGCGGCGCCGCCTGCCCGGATCTGGTCACGCTGCCCGTTCTCGGCTCTTATGTCGATGCTCCCTGGGGACGCACCACGGCAGAAATGCCCGAAAGCGAAGCCTTCCTGCTGGTTCCCTGCCTCAACGACCCCAATATTGGCAGTGACCTGAAGCTCTCCCTCTCCGAGGCCTTCACCTGTGACATCACCCGGTATCCTTATATGACGGCAGAGCTCGGCGGCGGCATCCATTCCACGGAGCTGCGCCGTATCCTTGTCGATGCCCGCGACACCGCGGCACAGGCCATGTGCAAGTTCGGCGGCGGCGCGAACTGCCTCGGTTACTACGTCTACCACGGCGGCACCAACCCCGACGGAAAGTATACCACCCTGCAGGAGTCCAAGGCCACCGGCTATCCCAGCGACCTCACCGTTAAATCCTACGACTTTGATGCCATTCTCGGCGAATTCGGAATTCCCAAGGACAGCTACGGCTACACCCGCCGCTTGCACATGCTCATCAAGGCCTTTGAGCCGGAGATCGCCGCCTCCTACACCGTTGTTCCCGAGGACAGCTGCCGCGTTGCGGCCGATCTGGAGACCCTGCGTTATTCCGCCCGCCACAACGTCGCAAAGGACTGCGGATTTGTCTTCATCAACAACCACGTCCGCAAGAGATGCTGCGCCGAGCACAAGGATGTGGAGATCACCGTTCGCTGCGCCTCCGGCGAGATCACCCTGCCGAAGCTCACCGTGCGCGATCACGATATGCTCATCCTCCCCTACAACATGCAGCTTGGCAGCGCAAAGCTTCTTTCCACCAACGCGACGCCTCTCACCCGCATCGGCAGCCGCTGGTTCTTCTTCACCGACGACGAGCCTGTCTACAACTTTGAGGGCGAGGCCGCCGAGATCGTCACCCTCTCCGAGGCCGATTCCCGCCGTGCCTTCAAGTTCGGCGACAAGCTCTATCTTGCCGACTGCGCACTCTTTGAGAAGGACGGACACATCTATGCCGAGGCAACGGGCGATTGTGACATCACCGTCTACGGTGAGACCGGTGATCCCCACACCGTTCACCTTACCTTCGGCTCTCCCTCCGGCGCATGCACCTATACCGAGCTTGGTGACGGAGAATATATGCTTCATCCCGTCTACCCCGAGAACGGTGACGATATGCTCGTTGAATTTGACTATTCCGGCGATAAGGCAGAGGTCTATGAGGGCGACAAGCTTCTCTCCGACCGCTTCTACAACGGCCGCGCCTATGCCGTATCCCTGCGGCAGATCGGAAGCCCTGCCGAGCCCAGAGTCAAGATTCACCCGAGCCTGCCTGCAGAGGCCCGTTATTTCGACGTTCCCGCCCCCGTGGGCTGTGAGCTTCGCGGCATCAGGGTCATCCTCGTCCGCACGCTGCTCGTTGACTGAATTTGCACAAAAAAGAGCTTCAGGATCATTAGGCGGGTGTCCGTAAAACAGTTAATGGAGCGTATCAATACCGATACGCTCCATTTCTTATATCCAAATATTCGATTGCAGGCAGCCTTGGCTCTCCCTTTGGGAGAGCTGTCACCGCAGGTGACTGAGAGGGCCTTGTAACCGGTTTTGAATTGTAATGTCAATTTGTTCACACACACCACGAAAATCTCTGACAATATCACGGTTGGAGAATCGCAAAACCTCCAAGCCCAGAGCCGACAAAAATGCGGAACGTTCTGCGTCATATGCCATGCCTTGAGGCTCGTAATGCTGAGAACCATCTACTTCGATAACCAGCTTTGCAGAAGCGCAGTAAAAATCCACGATAAATCTGCCGATGATCCGCTGTTTGTAAATCTTTACCGGGTATTTGCGAAGAAAGAGATACCAGAGCTTACGTTCATGGGGAGTCATTTCCTTGCGAAGCCGCCGGGCATTTTCCAACTGGCTGTCATCTTTTGGTATGGTCATATTTTACCCTCTCCGTCGGCTTCGCCGCCAGCTCTCCCAAAGGGAGAGCCAAGTATCGCGTTCAACGCACGACACCGAACGGTGTATAGAAGTGCGCCCTTACTGTTCGATAAATTGGAATTGGTTAGCTTCAAGGCTTTTGAAATACACTTATTTCACATTCAGAACTCCGCAATCTGTAAAAATCAAATCACCAATAGAAAATTTATCTCCCGTGCGAGTGTTGTGAAGTTCTACCATCCTACGGCTCTCCATATAGCCCTCTTTGTAGTTGACGGAAACAAAGAGTTGCAGATTATCCTCGTTTACAATGTAATACTCTGTACCGAGCAGTTTCATGCTGTTTTGTAAATCACTGAATCCGCATAGAGGGGTAAAGAAATCAATGAAGAAATCAAATGCTTTGTCCACCCTATCCCGCTTCTTTTGTGGGAGCAGAGTTCTTATTTCAG
>JAFQKV010000084.1 GCA_017414715.1 Clostridia bacterium | reverse complement strand
TTCCTGCGACATGGCCTCTTCCTCTTCTGAGGTGATGATGCGGTCGGTCAGTTTCTTCCAAAGACCGAAAATAAAGGAAAGAGGAAGCAGGAGCTTCATGATAAAGTTAATGATCGGTGCAGAGAACATGGCGAAGGGATCTGCTGCATCCTTTGCAAGGCTCTTGGGGGTGATCTCACCGAAGATGAGCACCAGCACCGTTACGACAGCTGTGGAGACCGTTGCGCCGAAGCTGGCATCACCATAGTTTGCAAGGAGTGAAACAAAGACCACCGTGGCGACAGACGAGAGGGTGATATTGACAATGTTATTGCCAATGAGAATGGTGGAGATGAGCCGGTCATACTTCTCGTCAAGCGACAGCGCGAGCCGGGCTTTTTTGTTTCCCTTGTCCGCAAGCACCTTGAGCCGGGTCTTGTTCATGGAGAGAAATGCCGTTTCCGTAGCGGAGAAATATGCAGAGAGAATGAGACATATCACCATAACGATGATACTGGGTATATGTTCGGTAATCATTTGGGTATCCTTTCAACCTAATCAGAAATGCGTAAAAACAACAAAAACAGACATACCCCGTCACCCCAAAATCAATAAAGGGCACAGGTATGCCTTAACTATTCAAGCAAGATCTGATTGTCAGGATCACCGTCGGTACTGGGACTGCAACTGTCCATGGAGATGTATCACCTTCCTTATTTTCAACACTGTACGCATACATTATAGATAACTTATGCGGATTTGTCAATAAAAAAAGAAAAGAAAATATAAAAATGCCGAGAATATTGGCAAAAAATGTTTCTGATTACGGATATTATCACCTGAGTTTGCAAAGCGGGACCGGATGTGTTACAATACCGGCAGGACGGACATTGGAATTGAAAGGAGATGCGATCAAGCCTTTGAAGCAGTTGGCAACGGTGTTCGGGATCCTGGCGGTTGTTTTCTTTGGGCTGAGCTTTCAGTGCAGAAAACGCAGGGATATCCTTCTTATCAATCTCATTTCCCGTATCTTCTATATTCTGCAGTATCTGCTGCTCGGTGCCTTTGAGGGGGCGATCTTTGACCTGATCGGAGCCCTGGCTGCCCTGCCTGCTAAGGCGAAGGAAACAGGATTTGTTCGAAAATGGCGGATATTTATACTTGGGGGCATCTTTACGCTTACCATCCTCGCGGGAGTAACGACCTATCGCTCACTATGGAGCCTTCTGCCCTTTGCGGGTGTGTGCCTGGAGATCGCCGCCCTGTGGATGAACCGCGAAAAGCAGATCCGCGTGGTATCACTTCTTGCGCAGCCGTTCTGGCTTTCCTACAACATCTACTCTGCGGCCTACGGATCGGCGGCCGGAAACGTATTTGCCACCGTGTCCATTGTCCTTGCCCTTGTGCGTTTTTCCATGCGGAAAAAAGCGCGGGATGGCGTTGACGGTCAATCGAAAACTGTGATATAATCATTTCAAAGATGAACGGTTTAAACAGGGGAAGGAGCAGATTATGATCAAAAAACAGCATGTGATGACCGCTCCCATGGGCTGGAATTCCTGGGATTGCTACGGCGGTGCCGTAACGGAGGAGATCGTCCGGCAGAATGCCGAGTTCATGGCAAAGTATTTAAAGCCTTACGGTTGGGAATACATTGTTGTTGATATCCAGTGGTCGGAGCCCGACTCTCTGGGCCATGTTTATCGCCCTTTCTCCGAGCTTTGCATGGATGAATACGGGCGGCTGATCCCCGCGCCTAACCGTTTTCCCTCGGCGGCCGACGGTAAGGGTTTTGCACCCCTTGCGGAATACGTTCATTCCCTGGGCCTGAAATTTGGTATCCATATCATGCGCGGAATCCCCCGGCAGGCGGCATGGAAAAACTGTTCTGTTTACGGAACGGAATATACTGCCCGTGAAGTGGCGGATCCCTCCTCCATCTGTGCGTGGAATCCGGATATGCACGGTGTTGATCCGAAGCATCCCGGAGCAAAGGCCTATTATGACAGCATTTTTGCCCTGTATGCCGAGTGGGGCGTTGACTTCATCAAGTGCGATGATATCTGCCGCGAGCTTCCCCGGTGTACGGATGAGCTGCGGCTGATGAGTGAAAGCCTGCAGAATTGCGGCAGAGACATGGTTTTCAGTCTCTCGCCCGGACCTGCCGTCCCCGAGCTGTCCGAGCTTTATAAGGATGTGGCACACATGTGGCGCATCACCGACGATTTCTGGGATAACTGGCACCTTCTCTACGATATGTTCTCCCGGGCAAAGACCTGGTGTATCCACACCGGTGCCGGCAACTGGCCGGATGCGGATATGCTGCCCATCGGCGCCCTGCGTCAGTGCAAAAATCCCGATATCCGCACAAAATTCACACAGGACGAGCACTACACCATGATGACGCTTTGGTCCATTTTCCGCTCACCGCTGATAATCGGAAGCGAGATGACCAAAATGGATGATTTCACTATGTCGGTGCTGACCAATACGGATATCCTCGAGATGCACCGGGCCGCCCGCAATGCCCATGAGGTGTGGCGAAGAAAGAGCGCGGAGGGAGAGGCCATCCTCTGGACGGCAAACCACGCGGAAAAGCCCGGCCGCTATGCGGCTCTCTTCAATGCCGGAGAGAGAGATGCGGAGATCGGCTTTGCCCTGACCGAACTGGAGCTTACCGGTGCGGAGAACGCAACCAATCTTTGGACGGGTGAGAGCCTCCCGGCAGATGAGATCCTGCGCTTCAATATCCCCAAACACGGCGCTGTGGCTCTTTGGATTTCTGAAAAATGAAAAACAAAATGTGAGGATATGGCAGTGAGTATTTTACAGGAGATCTGCGAAACTTTGCAGAAGGGGAGAGCAAAACAGGTTAAGGAACTGGTGCAGAAGGCGCTGGACGAAGGCGTTGCTGCGCAGGAGATACTGACGGATGCTCTTCTTCCCGCCATGAACGTCATCGGCGAGAAATTTAAAAACAACGAGATATTTGTACCCGAGGTTCTCATGGCTGCCCGCGCTATGAATATGGGCACCGAGGTCATTAAACCTCACCTCGCGGAAAGCGGTGTGCAGGCTGCGGGCAAGGTGTGCATCGGTACGGTGCAGGGTGATCTGCACGATATAGGAAAAAATCTTGTGCGCATGATGATGGAAGGCAAAGGACTGGAGGTCATCGATCTTGGCACCGATGTGCCCGCGGAGAAATTTGTCAGCTGTGCGGTTGAAAATGACTGTCAGGTCATCTGCTGCTCGGCTCTTCTGACTACCACTATGGATGTCATGGCGGAGGTGGTGCGTGCCGCAGAGGCGGCGGGCATCCGCGACCGGGTCAAGATCATGGTGGGCGGTGCACCCATCACGGAGGAATTCTGCCGTTCCATCGGCGCGGACTGCTATGCTGCGGATGCCGCCGGCGCTGCAGATGCCGCCGTGGCTCTCTGCAAGGGTTGAATAGCATGGCAGATTTTGGAAATATGCGCCTTTGGCTCAGAGAAGCTGCAAAGGCGGAATCAAGGGGCACTCTGCCCATTCTGTCTGCGCCCGGCGCGGGGCTGATCGGTGTTTCCCTTCGTGCGCTGACGGAAAACAGTGATCTCCAGGCCGAAGCCATCACAGCGGTGAAAAGGCGGTGGGGTGCCGTTGCTGCTGTGGGATTGATGGATCTGTCCGTGGAAGCAGAGGCCTTCGGCTCCAAAGTACATTTTGCGGAGGACGAGATCCCCACCGTCACGGGGCGGCTGGTGGAAGATGTGGAGGGTGCAGAGAGGCTCTCTGTACCGCCCATCGGCGCGGGAAGAACCGGCATTTATATCAATGCTGTTCGCAAGGCTGCGGAGCGTATTGACGACCGCCCGGTTTTTGCCGGTATGATCGGTCCTTATTCTCTCGCGGCCCGGCTTTTCGGGGTACCGGAAAGTATGATGGCCTGTTATGACGAGCCGGAAACGGTTGAACTGCTGCTTTCCAAGGCAACGGAATTTCTCACCGACTATGCCCTCGCTTATAAGAAAACGGGAGCCCGCGGTATCCTCATGGCCGAGCCGGTGGCGGGAATGCTTTCCCCCATGCTGGAGGAGGAATTCTCCGCTCCCTACGTCAAACAGATCGTGGATGCGGTGCAGGATGACCATTTCCTTGTGATCTATCATAACTGCGGCGATAATGCCGCGCGGATGCTTCCCTCCATCCTTTCCACCGGTGCCGCGGCATATCACTTTGGGAACGCGGTGGATATGGCGGAGGTACTGGGAAAGGTACCGGATGACGTGATCGTCATGGGAAATCTTGATCCTGTGGGTGTGCTTTTCAGCGGAACGCCGGAAGACGTACGGAAAGGAACTCAGGCTCTGGTTGAACTGAAGTGCGGTCGGAATAACTTTATTCTTTCTTCCGGCTGCGATATCCCGCCGGGGGCACCGCGGGAGAATCTGGATGCATTTTTTGCTGCGGCAAAGGCGTAATACATGAGGTGCTTATGAACACAGATGCGGTCACGCTCCGTGTGAACGGAAAACAACTGCATATTCCGCGGGGGAGTCTGCTTTCGGAGTTTATCTCCGGCGAGGCACCCTGCGGCGGACGGGGATCCTGCGGAAAATGCAGGGTCCTTGCCTTCGGTTGTCTTTCTCCCGCGGATGCGCGGGAGAAAGCGCTTCTCTCGGCAGAGGAACTTGCGAAAGGTTACCGTCTTGCCTGCATGACACGGGCGGAAGGTGACTGTGAGGTGCGAACCCTCGCGGCCGCCTCGCCCCGGATCCTTACGGAGGGGACGGGGGAAGGCTATAAGGCTTCGCCGGAATTCCTGAAATACGGTGTTGCCGTGGATCTTGGGACCACCACCCTCGCCGCAAAGCTTTTTGACCGTGAGGGACGGGAAGCGGCCTCAGCCGCGTGTCTCAATCCCCAGTCCTTTGCCGGGGCGGATGTTATCACCCGTATCGGCGCTGCACTGGCGGGGGAGAGCGCCCGTCTGGCGGAGGTGATCCGCCGGACGCTGAATGAGATGATCACCGGGCTCTGCCAAAAAGCAAAGGTCCCCGCAACGGCAGTCGGCGAGGTGCTCATCACGGGGAATACTGCCATGCTTTATCTGCTGACCGGGACCGATCCCGAACCGCTGTCCCGTGCGCCCTTTGCCGTAAAACGGCGATTTGGGGAGAGCTTAATGGCGGGAGAACTGAATTTGTTCGCGCTTTTGCCGCAAACGCCGGTTTATCTGCCCCCTTGTATTTCTGCCTTCGTCGGGGCAGATACGGTATGCGCCGTGCTGGCCGACGGAACGGTGCGCGGAGGAACGCGCGTGCTTGCGGATATCGGCACCAACGGTGAGATCTTTCTTTGCAGGAACAATAAGTTTTATGCCTGCTCCATGGCGGCAGGCCCTGTTTTTGAAGGGGTCGGCATCTCCTGCGGTATGCGGGGGGAGACCGGCGCCGTTGACCGCGTAGAGCTGGTTAACGGGAAGCTGTTTGCCCGTACTATCGGAGGCGGTAAGGCTGTGGGAATCTGCGGCAGCGGTCTTGTGGATGCCGTGGCCTGCCTTCTGGATGGGGAGCTTCTTGACGAAAGCGGATATCTTGATGAGGATCCGACGTACATCTGCGATGGCGTAGCATTAAAGCAGGCGGATATCCGTGCGGTGCAGTTAGCGAAAAGCGCAGTCCATGCAGGTATTGTCACGCTGCTTTCCGCCCAGGGACTCAAAGCGTCCGATCTGGACGGGTTTTCCGTTGCCGGCGGTTTCGGAAATTATCTTAACATGCGGTCTGCGGCGCGCATCGGCCTTCTGCCGGCGGAGCTTGCCCGCACCGCCCGACCGGTGGGAAATGCCGCGCTCCAAGGTGCGGAAAGGCTCCTTTTGTGTCCTGAAATGCGGGATGCGTGCAGAAAAATTGCCGGGGCGACGGAAACGCTGGAGCTGGGCGGGAATCCGTTGTTTGCGGAGAACTACATGATGGGTATGTTTTTTTAAAGCCTAACAGAATCCGGGACGGAAAAAGACCGTTCCGGATTCTTTTTAATGTGGCTTCTTGTTCCGGAGGGAAATCTGTGATAAAATGAACGAAACGGTACACGCAGGGAGGTATATGAATATGCGGAAAATGGCATTGAACGGCACCTGGAAGATGACCGGCGGCGGATATGCATGCGAGGGAACGATTCCCGGCTCGGTTTACTCCTTCCTGTTGGAAAAGGAACTCATTCCGGATCCCTACTGGCGGGCAAACGAACTGCAGATCCTGCCGATCATGGAAAACGATTTTGAATTTTGCCGCACCTTTACCTTTGATGCGGCGGATGTGCCGGTGTACCTTGTGTGTGAGGGGCTGGATACCCTCTGCGATATATATCTCAACGGAAAACACGTTGCACATACGGAGAATATGCACCGGCGGTTTGTGTTTGATGTTACCGATATGCTCATCTCCGGTGAAAACGAATTGAGACTTGTCTTTGCATCCCCCAACCGCTATGTGCGCGAGATGTACAAGGCCTATCCCATACCCGGAAACGACGATACCCTCAAGGGCCACGGCCATCTGCGCAAGGCTGGCTACATGATGGGCTGGGACTGGGGGCCACGTCTGCCCGATGCCGGTATCTGGAAGGATATTTACCTCCTTGCAGAGGATTCCGACCGCATTGAGGAACTCCACGTTACACAGCGTCATGCCGACGGACGGGTCTTTATCACGCCTGCCCTTCGCTGTCATCGGGGTACGGCGACGGTTGCCATTACCGTTACCGACCCTGCAGGAAGGCGCTTTGAGATCCCCGCGGGCGTGGAGACGGAGATCGCAGAGCCGGACCTCTGGTGGCCCCGCGGTCTTGGCGGGCAGCCTCTGTATACTGTTACTGCAGAGCTTTACGAGGATGGGCAGCGGGTAGATGAAAAATCCGTGCGCATCGGTCTTCGGACACTGGAGCTCATTCGAGAAAAGGACGAATACGGAGAATCCTTCTGCCATGCCTGCAACGGTGTCCGTTTCTTTGCCATGGGTGCCGATTATATTCCCGAGGACTGTATTCTCACCCGAATCACGGAGGAGCGGACGCGGAAGCTTCTTAAAACCTGTGCTGATTCAAACTTCAACGCAATCCGTGTCTGGGGCGGTGGCTTCTACCCCCATGACTTCTTCTTTGATGCCTGCGATGAGCTGGGCATCGTGGTTTTCTTTGATCTGATGTTCGCCTGCCAGTGTATTCCGAGCCGGGAGGACTTCCTGGAAAATGTCTCGGCGGAGATCCGGGACAATCTGCGTCGCCTGCGGCACCATGCATCCATCGGCATCCTCTCCGGCAACAACGAAATGGAGGATGCGGTGGAATACTGGTGGGACGGCGAGGAGAAAAACGAGCGCAAGCGTACCTATCTGCGTCTCTTTGAGCAGATCATCCCCCGCATCCACGCCGAGGAATGTCCCTACATTCCGTATGTACCTTCATCACCCTCCTCCGGCGGTTCCTTTGTGGATATCCGCAACGAGAATATCGGCGACTATCATTACTGGAATATCTGGCACGGAAACGAGCCGTTTACCGGCTATCGAAACCATTACTTCCGCTATCTCAGCGAGTTTGGCTTCGAGTCCTTCCCCTGTGAAAAGACGGTGGAGGCCTTTACCCTGCCGGAGGATCGGAATATCTTTAACCGCATCTTTGAGATGCACCAGCGCTGCAAGGGTGCCAATGGTAAGATCCTGAACTATCTGTCCCGCACCTTCCTCTATCCCACGGAGTTCGGTACCCTACTGTATGCCTCACAGCTTCTGCAGGCGGAGGCCATGCGCTACGCCGTTGAGCATCTGCGCCGCCATCGCGGCCGCTGTATGGGTGCACTTTACTGGCAGCTCAATGATGTTTGGCCGGTGGCAAGTTGGTCCGGCATCGATTATTTTGGCCGCAGAAAGGCACTGCAGTATGTGGCAAAGCGTTTCTATGCGCCGGTGATGATCTCCTGCGAGGAGATCGGCGAGACAACTACCCGTCCCTTTGTTGTTCTTCAGCCCGATTTCTACGACTACTCCACCGAGGCACGCCTTTCCGTTACCAATGAGACGATGGAGGCGGTGTGCGGCACCGTGCGTTGGGAGCTTCGGCGCTCCGATGCGGTCTGCATCGAGAGCGGGGAAGAGGAGATCACAATTCCTGCCCTTTCCTCCGTATGGCTTGAGAATATGGATTTCCACAAGACCGACGTGGAGCACAATTACCTCTCTTTTGCTTTTGTCAAGGACGGGGAGACGGTGTCCGAAGGGACGGTGCTTTTTACCGTGCCCAAGCACTTTGCCTTTGAGGATCCTCACCTGCGTTATGAGTGCAGTGGAGATGAGATCACCGTGTATGCGGATGCCTTTGCAAAGTATGTGGAGATCGATTCGCCGGACAGCGATTTTGTCCTGTCGGACAATTACTTTGATATGAATGCAGGCAAAAAGACGGTCCGGATCCTGGAGGGGGAACCGGGCTCCATCCGCCTTCGCAGCGTCTGGGATATTCGGTGAATGTACAAGCGGCTGCCGCAGAAATCGCCTTCTGCGGCAGTCTTTTTATGTAAAAATCCTTTGCAGGCATGAGCCTGTGTGGTATAATTACAGAAAGATAATTTCCGGAGGAATCTGAGTATGAAACTGGATCGCATTTTCACTTCACATATGGTTTTTGCCGCCGGAAAACCTATCCGCATCTGGGGCGAGGGTACGGGCTGCGGCAGGATTGTCTTTGACGGCGAGGAAATGCATTTCTGTGCCGTCGGCAATCGCTGGGAGGTGGAGTTTGCTCCGAGACCTTACGGCGGCCCCTATAAGCTGCGCGCTGAGCTCGGCGGAGAGACTGTGGTGCTTGAAGATATCATGGTGGGCGAGGTATATCTGATCGCCGGGCAGTCCAATATGCAGTTTAAACTGAAGGAAAGCAACAGCGCCGATATGGCGGCCGATCCTTCGCTGGATATCCGTTTTTATTCTCCGGAGCGGCTGGAGGCAAATGAGCCTGTCAAGCCGGAGGACGGCTGGATCAGAAACGGTGACCGCATTGGCGACTGGACGGCTGTCGGCTATCTTTTGGGAAATCTCATTGCCCGTAAGAAGGGCGTTGCAGTAGGTCTTGTTGCCTGCTATCAGGGAGCGAGTTGCATCGAAAGCTGGGTTCCGGAGGGAACTTTTGAAAAAATGGGCATTTGCCTGACTCCGGAGCAGAAGCATCATGACCATTTTGCGACGCTCTTTTTGAAGTGGAATGAGGACGGATATCTGTACAGCTTTGCCTTCCGTCAGATCGTTCCCTTCCAGTTCAATGCCGTTATCTGGTATCAGGGAGAAAGTGATACCACTGTCGCAGAAGGAGAAGTCTATGCCTCGGAGCTTAGCAAAATGATCGATATCTGGCGGGAGGATCTTCGAGACAGGGCGCTTCCCTTTGTTATTGTGCAGATCGCAGATTTTATTCCCCGCACGGATGATGGGTGGCGCCTGATACAAAAGGCACAGACCGATGTCCAGTCCCTGCAGGAAAAGGTCATCACTGTCATCTCCAGAGATATCTGCGAGACTGACGACATCCATCCAAAGACCAAGGCTCCCCTTGCAGAGCGTATTGCGATGGCACTGGAGAAATTCTGAAATGTCACGGCTCATTACCTTCGCGGAGGAACTTGCTGCCTACCGCGCATCTCTCCGACTTTGGCAGGGCATCCCGAGCATTGAGATCACACGGGGCGGACGGATATTCCTGTCTGCCTACTCCGGCGGTTTTATGGAGCAGATCGGTAATTTTTCGTTCCTGCTGTTTTCGGATGACGGCGGAAAGACCTTTTCCGATCCGCCGGCGGCGGTGGCAGTGGTGGACGGCGGCAGAAGCTACGACCCGTGCCTGTGGATCGATCCTTTGGGACGCCTTTGGTTTACATGGGCACAATGTCCGGATGACGGTCTGTATGCCGTAATCTGCGAGGAGCCCGATGCGGAGCAGTTGACCTTCTCCGAACCCTTCCTCGTAGGCCACAACGTAATGATGAACAAGCCAACCGTTTGCCGTGACGGGGCGTGGCTTTTTCCCATTGCCGTGTGGAATCACGGCATCCGTGTGCTCGGGTCGGAATTCGACGATCCGGATCCGGAAAAAGGTTCCTTCGCCTGGCGAACCATGGATCGCGGCAAGAGCTTCGTTCGGCTTGGCGGCGCAGACGTAAAGGATCGCCATTTTGATGAGCACATGTTTCTGGAACTGTCAAACGGGACACTTCGTTGTTATGTGCGTACCTTCTACGGTATCGGTGCGGCGGATTCGACGGACGGCGGTCTCACCTGGGGGCAGGATTTTGATACGGGGCTTGGCGGACCCGATTCCCGTTTCCATATCCGCAGGCTTTCGAGCGGACGGATCCTGCTCATCAACCACTACAATTTCAAGGGACGCAACAATCTGACCGCCATGCTTTCCGAGGATGACGGAAAGACCTTCCCCTACAGACTTCTGCTGGATGGACGGGACAGTGTGTCCTATCCCGATGCCGCGGTCACGGAAAATGGGCGCATCCACATCGTTTATGACCGCGAACGAGGAGCTTTTATGCCCGATTTGGAGGCGGCGAAGGCCTGCGCCAGGGAGATACTGCTGGCATCAATTACCGAGGAGGATATTCTCGCGGGTGTTCTTCAGAGCCCGGACAGTTATCTTGCCCGCGTTGCATGCAAGCTTTCGGAATTTGAGGGAAAAGATCCGTTTTCCCGTTGAAAAGGAGTAAACCATGAGAACCATTCTGTCGGATTTGCGCGATGCCGTCCGAGGGGCGGAACGGGTTGTGATCGATGCTGACGGACTGCATTTTTACCGCTTCAATGCCGAAGAAAGCATGTTGAAGAAAGCGGCATGCTTTGCGGAAGATAGTGAGAGACCATGATGTATAACGATATGGAAAAGCTTTCCGCAAAGCTTCTCCTGCGAGAGCAACGGGCACCGCTTGTCGCGGCAGCTTCCGCCGCTTACTGCGGAAAGCGGGTACTTATCACCGGCGGCGGAGGTTCCATCGGAAGCGAGATCGCAAGAAAGATTGCGAAATGTGCACCGCAGGAACTGGTGATTTTGGATTCGTATGAAAACAATGCCTATGAGATTGAGCAGGAACTGAAGCGGGAATACGGAGCATCCCTGAATATATCGGTGGAGATCGGATCCGTGCAGGATAAAACGCGTGTCCGTCAGGTTTTTTCCGCCCACCGGCCCGAAGTGGTTTTTCACGCGGCTGCCCATAAACATGTGCCCCTGATGGAACACAGCCCCGCGGAGGCCGTTAAAAATAACATTTTTGGAACGGTTATTACGGCGGACGCGGCGGAAACAGTCGGAACAGAAAAATTTGTTCTCATTTCCACCGACAAGGCGGTTAACCCCACCAATGTGATGGGCGCCACCAAGCGCATCTGTGAGATGATCCTTTGCAGCCGCCGCGATGGTGCGACGGATTATTCCGCGGTGCGATTTGGAAATGTTTTTGGTTCCAACGGTTCGGTCATCCCTCTTTTTCGGCGGCAGATCGCCGAAGGCGGCCCAGTCACAGTGACGGACCGGCGCATGACGCGGTATTTTATGACGGTATCCGAGGCGGCAAATCTTGTGCTGGATGCTGGGGCAATGGCGCACAGAGGAGAACTCTTCGTGCTGGATATGGGAGAGCCGGTGCGCATGTATGACATCGCGGAGCGCATGATCCGTCTTGAGGGACTTGAACCGGGGCGGGACATCGAGATCCGGGAGATTGGCCTGCGGCCGGGAGAGAAGCTGTACGAAGAGCTGCTCGTCTGCAGGGAGCGTATGACCGCGACAGAAAACAATCTTATCTTTGTGGAGCATGAAGAGCCTATATCCAAAGAAGCGTCAGCGGAGATCCTCGCAATTCTTCGTCGGGCGGTGGATGCGGATGCCGCAGGCGAAAAGGATGCGGTGCGGTGTGCTCTGCATCGGATACTTCCCAATTTTAGCCGGTGAATCAAGCGGATATATCCGTTATTTTTAAAATGTAGGAGGCGGATTCCTATGGAATTCAGCGTAAACCATCCGATCCTGTTTGTCATCGTCGGGATCATCATCGCCGTGGTGCTGGCGCAGTCATTTTATTTTCTGCGCAAGGCCTGTCGGCGGGCAAAGGAGCTTGGTGTTTCCGCAGAAACGGTCAGGAAAACCATTTCCTCCGCCGCAGTCTTTACTGTTGCACCAGCGGTCTCCATCCTTGTGGGCGTTGTGGTGCTCTCCAAGAGCTTGGGTATTGCACTTCCCTGGCTGCGGCTTTCGGTTATCGGTTCCATCACCTATGAAAATGTGGCCGCACAGAATGCGCTGACTGCGGCAAAGCTCTCCGCCGGTGAGACCATCACCGATCCCTCTATCTTCGTGACTGTACTGTGGGTCATGACCATCGGTATCGCCGCAGGTCTTATCCTGGTGCCCTTTGTGACGAGGAAAATCCAGGGCGGCATGATGAAGCTAGGCCTGAAGGATAAGAAATGGGGCGAGATTTTTAACAACGCCATGTTCCTTGGTATGATCTCCGCTTTCCTTGGCTATGTGTTCTGCGATGTGGGTCTGGCCTTCAAGGGAGATACCTCCGGACTTGTGCCCGTGTGTGTTATGGCGGTTTCCGCCGTTGTGATGGCAGCCTGCGGCCTTTCGGCGAAAAAGTTCAAAATGCGCTGGCTTGAGGATTACGCGCTGCCCTTCAGCCTAATTCTCGGCATGGCTGCGGCGATCCCGCTGACGTCCTGGCTGGCATAAGGGAGGAGAAAAAAGATGAAAAACGCAAAAAATCTCTCCTATATGGACAGTGTCCATCGGGACGGACGCATTTGGGGAATTATCGTCGGTACACTGATCCTTCTGGTGCCGGCCGTCGTGATGCTGCTTTTCAAAACCACGCCCGATCTCGGCGTGCTGGCCCGCGGTCTGATTGCCACCGTTCCCATGTATTGGGCGGTGGGTATCATTGAAATTTTTACTTACGTGCCCATGCTTGGTGCCGGCGGGACTTACCTTTCCTTTGTCACGGGTAATATTTCAAACCTCAAGCTGCCCTGCGCCATTGATGCCATGGAGCGTGCCGGGGTCAAGGCAACCAGCGAGGAGGGGGAGGTCATTTCCACCATAGCGATTGCAGCCTCCAGCATCGTGACTACACTGATTATCCTGCTCGGCGTCGTTTGCATCGTTCCTCTGACGCCGCTGCTGGAATCTCCTGTGTTTAAGCCCGCTTTTGATATGATCCTGCCTGCCCTTTTCGGCGGTCTTGCGGTGGTATTCATCTCCAAAAACATAAAGCTTTCTGTTGCGCCCATTCTGCTGATGCTGACGCTCTTTATCGCTGTTCCGGCACTCAACGCGGGTACGGTGGGAATCATGGTTCCCGTCGGTGTGCTCTTTACTGTGGCAGTGGCACGCATTATGTATAAGAAAGGCTGGCTTTGATCATGTGGTGGCTTCTTTTGATCCTGTTTGTTCTTCTCGCGGCACTGGCCGCTGTGCTGCTTTGGCGTACGCTGCAGTTCGTTCCTGCGGAGCAGGAGATGCCGGAAGACGAAACCGTTGCATTTGACCGCGACCGCGCGGTCAAATGCCTGCAGGCACTTGTGCGCTGCAAAACGGTTTCCTACCGGGATCCGGCTTTGGAGGACGATGCGGAGTTTGAAAAGCTCCTCGGCATCCTGCCCCGGCTCTATCCCAATGTTTTTAAGATCTGCGCCGTCGGAAAGCTGCCCGACCGGGCGATCCTTATCCGGTGGGAGGGTAAGGCGCACGATGCACCCGCGGTGCTCATGGCGCATTACGATGTTGTTCCTGTAAATGAAGAAAGCTGGGAGAAGCCTGCTTTTGAGGGCGTTCTTGAGAATGATGTGCTTTGGGGGCGCGGAACGCTGGACACCAAGGTGACCGTTAACGGTATCCTTTTTGCGGCGGATCACCTCATTGCAGAGGGCTTTTGCCCGGAGCAGGACGTTTATTTTGCCTTCTCCGGCGGTGAGGAGGTCAACGGCGACGGCGCGCTGCGTATTGTCGAGTGGTTTGAAAAGCAGGGCATCACTCCCGCCATGGTGCTTGACGAGGGCGGGGCCGTAGTCAATAACGTTTTTCCCGGTGTCTCTGTACCCTGCGGACTTATTGGCATCGCGGAAAAAGGCATGCTCAACGCGAAATTTACTGTCAATTCCGCCGGCGGGCATGCCTCTGCACCCAAGCCCGGCGCACCCATCGACCGGCTGTCCCGCGCCTGCCTGAATATACTCAGAAAACCCTTCGATTTCCACGTTACGCCCCCTGTGGAGAAACTCTTTGATACACTGGGCCGCCATTCTTCCTTTGTTTACCGCATGATATTTGCAAATCTCTGGCTTTTTGCGCCGATACTTGATCTTATCTGCCGCAGGAGCGGCGGTGAACTCAATGCACTGATGCGGACCACCGTTGCCTTTACCCAGATGCAGGGCTCATCGGCGGCAAACGTCATTCCGCCCAGGGCGGAGATGGTGGCGAATCTCCGGCTCAATCCCTGCGATACCGTTGAATCCGCACTGGAGCGCCTGCGTTCCGTCATTGGGGATGAGAATGTGGAGGTCTCTGCCGTGGACGGTATGGATCCCAGCCGTATTTCCGTGACCGACTGTGAGGGCTATCGATGTATAGCCAATGCGGTTGCGGCAACGTGGAAGGGATGCATCGTTTCCCCCTATCTCATGGTACAGTGCTCCGACAGCCGCCATTACGGCCGTATTTCCGACAAGGTTTATCGGTTCTCCGCGATGGATCTGACGGCAGAGGAGCGTGCCACGATCCACGGAAACAACGAGCGCATCCGGCTGGAGTGCCTCTGGCGTTCGGTAGAATTCTTTATCCGTCTGAACAGACAACTGTAAGTGAAACAGATACACGTCCCCGCCCGGATGAAAAGTCCCGGCGGGGACGTGAGTTTTCCCTGGAAATCCGTTGCGAAAGGAAGGGAAACATGGTATCATTTACAGTAAGAACAAGTCAATGGAGGGGCAGCATGAAAACAAGACTATCGGGTCGTTTCTGGCTTGCGCTGATTCTGTTCAGCCTCATCGGGCAGGTGGCCTGGGTCGTGGAGAATATGTATTTCAACGTATTTATCTACAACATGTTCCGGGCAACTCCGGCAGACATTTCCGCCATGGTGGCGGCATCCTCTGTGGCGGCGGCACTGACCACCATTCTTGTCGGCGCACTCTCCGACAGACTTGGCCGGCGCAAGGTGTTTATCTGTGTAGGTTATATCCTTTGGGGTGTCACTATTTTTGCCTTTACGCTTTTGCGGACGGATTTTATCGGCGGTCTCATCCCGATGGCGGCATCCGTCTCTGCCCTGTGCGTGACGCTGACCATTATTCTCGACTGCGTGATGACTTTCTTTGGCTCCACGGCAAACGACGCGGCCTTTAATGCATGGCTGACCGATTCCACCGATGCTTCCAACCGCGGCGCGGCGGAGGGGATCAATGCCATGATGCCACTGGTGGCGATTCTTGCTGTTTTCGGCGGATTTATGTTTTTAGACCTCAGCAGGCAGTCTGCGTGGCAGATCGTTTTTACCGTGATCGGCGGCGTGGTCATTCTTGTGGGTGCTTTCGGTTTCTTTCTTATTGACGAGTCACATATCCAACCTTCGGAGACCGGCTGTTTTCTTAACATCATCTATGGCTTCCGCCCATCCGTTGTGCGGGAAAACCGACGGTTGTATATATATCTTGCGGCCTTCTCCGTTTTCAATATTTCTATTCAGATATTCATGCCTTACCTCATCATCTATTATGAAAAGAGCCTCGGCATGGCGGACTATGTTCTTATCATGGCACCGGCGGTCATCCTGGCATCCGTCTTTACCGCCCTTTGGGGCAAGGTCTATGACCGGCGCGGATTCCGATTCTCGGCGCTCGCTTCCGTACTGCTGCTTGCTGCGGGGTACGTCATGCTTTTTATTTTCCGAACAAAGCTTCCGGTTTTTATCGGTTCGCTTCTCATGATGGGCGGATATCTTTCCGGCATGGCAGACTTCGGTGCCGTCATCCGTGATCACACGCCGGTGGGCATGGCGGGACGCTTCCAGGGACTGCGCATCGTTTTCCAGGTGCTGATTCCCGGCTTTGTGGGTCCGTGGATCGGCGCGTGGGTATTGCGGGATGCGGAATACATCACCAACTCCGACGGAACGAAGTCCTTTTTGCCGAATGCGAACATCTTCCTTGCGGCGCTGATCGCGGCACTTGCGCTTACCCCGCTTTTTATTGGCCTTTACCGGACGAAAAAGACTCAGAAGGAGAATGTATAAATGGATTATTTCAAGAAGTTTTCCTCCAATACCATTGGAGGCAGCGGCAACCAGTCCCATTTTTCCACGGAAGGGAGGTCCCTGTGCGGCCGCGTGTTTTATCGGATCGAAGTCGGCGGAAAGTACAATTACTCTCTTTTGTTTTCCAACGTTATCGACTCCACCTATTACACCGGTGAGCACAGCCACAAGGATCTGATCTGTCGGCCGTGGCATATCCGTGCCGCCCGTGTCGGCCTTTGCCGCAACATCCCTGCCGACCGGGAGCTCGGTAAGCTCGAAATGGATAAAGATATCCGTATCGATTGGCTTGCGGAGCTGACCTTTGACGGCGCAAGGGAAAAGCGCGTTGCCCCCGGCGAGTTTTTTACCTCCGACCCCGTAGAGCTTTGTTTTGCCCGGCTTGAGTATCTTTGCCTTGAGATGGAATATGAGGGCGAGATGCTGCCCTTCCATCCCGAGTGCAGGCTGCCCGTTTATGTGGACGGCGGCGAAGGCTTCCGCTATGATATGCGCATGCCCCTGCCCGGTATGGTGGGATGTGACCGCCCGGTGGGAGAGCGTGTCGGCTTCTTTGGAGATTCCGTTACCCAGGGTATCGGACCTGCCTGCAACTCGTATCTGCACTGGAATGCGCATATTTCCCGTATGCTCGGTGAGCGGCGTGCCTGCTGGAACCTCGGTATCGGCTTTGCCCGCGGAAACGATGCGGCGGCCCGCGGTGCATGGTTCTACAAAGTTATGCAGAACGACACCGTTTTCGTCTGCTTCGGTGTCAATGACCTTTATCAGGGACAGACGGCGGCGGAGATCAAGCGGGACCTCGGCATTGTCGTGCGGGAACTCAAAAAAGCAGGGAAGAGAGTGATTGTGCAGACCCTGCCGCCTTTTGATTATAAGGATCAGATGAAGGCGGATTGGATCGAGGTCAACCGATACATTATGGAGGAGCTTTCCGCAGAGGCAGATGCTGTTTTTGACGACGTTCCGTTGCTTCGCAAGAGCGAGGAGGAGCCTGAACGTCCCGGATACGGCGGACATCCGAATGCGGAAGGCTGCAAAAAGTGGGCAGAGGCGCTGATGAAGTCGGTGCTGCCGCTCTTTCCGCACATTCCCGAATAAGAGCGATGCATCTGATACTGTGTCTTGATAACCAAAACGGGATGGCATTCAACGGCCGCAGACAAAGCCGGGATGCTGTTCAGCGGGCGGAAATGCTTGCAACGGTTGGAGAGAAGAAGCTGTTTCTGACCTCAGCCGCGGCTGCGCTTTTTGGGGAGCTTCCGCCGAATGCGGAGCTGACAGATTCTGCTGCAAAAGTGCCTTGCGGCGCGTATGTATTTATCGAACGGGAAAAGGATCTGCCTCCCCCTGCGGCAGTGGAGCGGCTTGTCATCTATCGCTGGGGAAGAGCTTATCCGGCGGATGAACATGCACCTGTTGCTGCATATACTGCGGGGAAATGTATGATCTCAAAGCGCGGGTTTGCCGGATCCTCCCATCCGGAAATGACCGAGGAGGTATACGCATGAAGAAATTTCGCCTTTTAAGTCTTTTCCTTGCGCTGTGTTTCCTGCTTTCCGGCTGTCTTCTGCCGGCGGAACCGTCGGAGAGCCCTGCCTCATCACCTGCGGATCCGAATTATATTGTGTCTCCGGAAGCAGCGCCGGACTATTCGGGAGTGCCGTACGTCGCCATTCGCGGCAACGTGCCGGACTTTACCGAGGGCAGAAATCTGCCGGCGGGGTATGAATACTATGCACCGCTGGATCTTTTCGGCCGCTGCGGTGTGACGGAAGCGCTGGTGGGTCCCGAAACGCTGCCCACGGAGGAGCGCGGCAACATCGGTCAGGTCAAGCCCTCCGGCTGGGTGATGGCAAAATACGATTTTGTCGACGGAAAATATCTTTACAATCGCTGCCATCTCATCGGCTATCAGCTGACCGGCGAAAACGCCAACACATCAAATCTTATCACGGGGACCCGCTATATGAATGTGGACGGTATGCTGCCCTTTGAAAACATGGTGGCCGACTATGTCCGTGAAACGGGAAATCACGTGCGCTACCGAGTGACTCCGATCTTCCGCGGAACTGAGCTCGTGGCCCGCGGCGTGCAGATGGAGGCGATGTCCGTGGAAGATGGAGGAGATGCCGTTTGCTTCAACGTTTACGTCTACAACGTGCAGCCCGGAGTAACCATCGATTATTCCACTGGCAACAGTACCCTCGCACCGACACCGACACCTGCATCCGGGTCGCTGTCTTCCATGCATTATGTACTCAACACGTCCTCCAAAAAATTCCACCTGCCGACCTGCCCCGGTGCATCCGCCATAAAAGAAGAAAATCGCGGTTTGTTTCAGGGGACACGTTCGGAACTTATCGCAATGGGGTATTCTCCCTGCGGTACCTGCGAACCCTGAATATGCAAAAAAGATGCCCTCTACCGGCCGGTAGAGGGCTCTATTTCTGTATTAGAGTAAAAATAGGAAGGGAATACCTGTCCATGCGGCAACCAACAGGGTATACTGTAAGCACCGATACGAACAGGATAAGAGAGGAAGAAAATGCAAAGAACACCCCTGGCAGCCAGAAGTCTTCCCGCATACAGTCGGGGAGAAGAATGTATGAATACGGTCACACATATCGTCGGCGGCGGCTTTGGCATCGCGGCGCTGTGCCTTTGTGTGCTCATAGCCGCTTTGCGCGGAAACGTGTGGGGCATTGTCAGCGGGGCGATATACGGGGTATCCCTCGTGACCCTGTATACCATGTCCAGCATCTATCACGGCCTGCGTCCGGGTATGGGGAAAAAGGTCATGCAGGTAATGGACCATTGCACCATCTACTTTTTGATCGCAGGAACATATACGCCCATCCTGCTTTGTCCCATGCGGATATGTAACCCCGGCTGGGCGTGGACGATGTTTGGGCTTGTATGGGGCTGCGCTGCTCTCGGTACGGTATTCACTGCCATTGATCTGAAAAAATATGCGGTGCTTTCCATGTGCTGCTATCTGGGTATGGGCTGGTGTATCCTGTTTGCCGGAAAAATCGCACTGGCTGCACTCCGGCCGGAGGCGCTTCTGTGGCTGCTGATCGGCGGAGTTTCCTATACGGTCGGCGCGGTGTTTTACGGGCTTGGCCGGCGGCTTTCCTATGCTCACGCGGTGTTCCACATCTTTGTGCTTGCTGGAAGCATTACACAGTTTATTGCTGTGGCGGTATATATTCTGTAATCATTAAAGGAGATAAATATGCTTTCTGTAAAAATCGTTGCGGATTCCTCCGCAGATATGCTCACCCTTGACGGAATTTCCTTTACCTCCGTTCCGCTGAAGATCATTACGGCGGAGCGGGAGTATGTTGACGATGCCGACCTGGATGTCGAGGGAATGATAAAGAATTTGGATGCGTATAAGGGAAAGTCCTCCACCGCCTGCCCGTCTCCGGCAGACTGGCTGGCAGCCTTCGGGGATGTGGAACGGGTGTTCTGCGTTGCCATCACAAGCTCGCTTTCCGGCAGCTGCAATGCGGCAAAAATCGCAAAAAGAGATTATGAGGAGCTGCATCCCGACCGCCGGGTTTGCGTGATCGACTCTCTGTCGGCGGGGCCGGAGCTCCGGCTGATCGTTGAAAAAATTGCAGAGATGGTTGAGGCCGGCTGTGAATTTGAGGAGATCTGCGAGAAGATCGAGGAATACAGAAAACATAACACCGGCCTGGTGTTCATGCTGGAGTCGCTGAAAAATCTTGCCAATAACGGCCGCGTAAGTCCTCTGGCGGCAAAGGCTGCGGGACTGCTTGGACTGCGGCTGGTGGGTAAGGCCAGCGACCGGGGAACCCTGGAGCCGCTGGAAAAATGCAGAGGGGAGCGCAGAGCGCTGGAGACCCTCCGGCGGGTCATGCAGGAGTTTGGATGCACGGGCGGAAAGCTCCGCATTGCGCATGCGGGTAATCTGCCGGCCGCAGAGACGCTGCAGGCAATGCTCAAGGAGCTTTGGCCGGCGGCGGATATCCAAATCTCCCGGTGCAGAGGTCTTTGCAGCTTCTATGCAGAACGGGGCGGCATGCTTATCGGATTTGAAAAGAATTAAAAACAAAAAAACCGGGAGCGGCCGATATTCGGCTGCTCCCGGCTGGTATTTGCAATGAAATGTCAGATCTTGCGGATGAGCACCATGGGGGTGAGCTGGGTGGACTGACCGGCGGGGTTGTCGCGGATCATGTCGGCAAGCTCCTCATCGGTGTAGGACAGAGAAGAGGACTTGCCGAGGATGTCGCGGGTGAAGTCGTTGGCATCCACGATCATGCAGGCCACGCCGGTCTCGCGCTCAATCTCATCACACACGGCGGAGGGGTTCTCCGGCAGGCGGATGCCGTACTCGCCGTATTCGGCAAAGCAATGGTCATAGAAGCCGTCAAGACCGCGGACCTCAATGCCGGCGATATCATAGAAAACGCCGCGCTTGCCGAAAAGCTTGCCGAAACCGGCGGCAATGGAGGCGAAGATGATCTTCAGCGCACCGCAGTGATCGATGGCAAACTGCATCTTCCAGACACTGTCCACACCGATGCCGGCCTCGCTGTGGGAGGCAAAGCGGGAAAGGAACTTGGCAAGGCGGGAGAGCTTCATATCCTTTTTATACACCACGCGCTTCTGACAAAGGGAAACGATCTTCTCGCTGATGGAGAGAATGTCACCCTCCTGCCAGATGGGAAGCACGTACTGGCGGACCAGGTCGCAGTAATTTTCACCAAGCTGGACGAAATGGGTCTTGATGGCGCAGCGGGCATATTCGCCGGTGGAGGCGGTGATGTTGACCTGCTTGTTTTCGTTTGCAAAGAATTCCATAGTTTTATCCGTTCCTCACCCGGCTGCAAAAGCCGGAAAAATTGATCTGCTTATAGTATACCCCGAAACGCGCCGATGTGCAACGGGTAAAAGACAAAAAAAGGTACATTCCAAAAGGAATGTACCCTTTTTTACGAATTGAACAAAGAATTAGTCCTGCTGCTCCTCGCGCATCTTGGCGAAGCACTCGCTGCAGTAAACGGGACGGTCGGACTTGGGATTGAAGGGAACCTTCGCCTCCTTGCCGCAGGCAGCGCAGGTAGCGGTGAAATACTCTCTGGGGCCGCGGGCAGCGTTCTTGCGGGCGTTGCGGCAGTCCTTGCAACGCTGGGGCTCGTTCTGGAAGCCACGCTCTGCGTAGAATTCCTGCTCACCGGCGGTGAACACGAACTCGTTGCCGCACTCTTTGCACTTCAGGGTCTTGTCTTCGTACATTGGTAAATACCTCTCTCTTTTGCCCCAAATGTTCGGGCCCAGAACACTTTCGCGCTGTGGAGAACTCTTTGTCGGGCAGTAAATAAATATTGCGACAGGCTCAGGGCCTGTTGTCGCCGGGATGGGGAAGGGACATCGCTTTGCGGCGAATGCGCGTGATGGCATTGTCCACGCTTTTGGCAGGAAGCATCAGGGTGTCCGCGATCTCGGAAACGGAGATACCGGCGAGATACGGTACAAGCACACGCTTTTCCAAATTGGACAGAAGATCGTATAGCTCGGAAAGCAGGCGGTTTGCATGATCCCGCGCGATGACCGCATCCTCAACTGCGGAGAAGCGTTCATCAACCAGCGTGTCACCAAGGGAAAGCGTTCCGTCGCCGCCGGGAACGGGCGCATCGTAGGAGACGTAATCGGTCAGGAGGATGTTCTTGTTGTTGTTTGCACGGGCAACGGCATTGAGCAGCTGACGGCGGACGCAAACATCAACGTATGACGAAAAGGAAGCACCTCCGTCAGGGGCATAGGAGTGAATTGCACGGACAAGGGCAAGCATACCCTCCTGAATAAAGTCCTCCACATCCCATCCCGCGAGGGAAAAGGCACGGGCCACAGCCCGCACATTTCTGGCATAACGACCGATGAGAAGCTCCTCACTTTGGGCATCACCGGATCGGGCCAGCAGAAGTAATTCCCGATCTGTCAAAATTCCGTCCATTCCATAGATCCATTCCGGAAATTATACGAACAAAACTATTATAGTTTATCCGTAAAGGTATGTCAATAGAAAATTTACAACTTATTCAAAAAAAGGGGCAGATTTTGGCTGATTATTGTGAAACTCGCAGAAATCAGTACTGTCCGTAGGTCTGAATGGCATGCATAACGGCGCGCATGCTGGTCAGAAGGCTGCCGTTGTTGATGGAGCCTGCGGTGCGCAGGAGTAGTCCGCGGGTCCCCTTCGCCGCCTCGCAGTCGCGGCGGACCTCGGCGATAATGGCCTCTTCGTCGTTGCGCATAAAGGTGAAGGGGGCAAGACAGCCGTGTACGCAGGTGTCGGGCATGTGGCGGCGGATATCCTCAAACATCACGGTGGGGCCGAAATTGACACCGGTGAAATGCAACGGTGCCAGCACCGGCAGCAGGTGTCCCATGGCGGAATCGGAGTGCTGATAACGATAGTCACCGGGATCGGGGGAGAAGGTGTTGAAGATCTTCTCCAGCACCGGATAGCCGAACTCGGAATAGAGCTCCTCGTTGAGTAGGCAACAGTCGTCATCGGCAAAGGAGAAGCCGTGGGGCGCAGTATCCGGGGTGTACCCTGCCTCCTCGTCGAAAATGCGTGCACATTCGATGATGGTGGTGCAGAGTACGTCGCGGAAGCGCTCTGCGAGCTCGGGCTCGTCCATCATCATGTAGATGAAATTCTCCACCCCGAGATAGGTCATGGCAAAGGTCACAGGGCCGCGGATGTGTCGGCGCTGGGCGGGCCGGATGCCGTAGGTCTCGAAAATCCGCTTTTTCTCGCTTTCCCAGTTTGCGGGGAAGAGGTGATCGCGCAGATTGGGCAGCCGCTTCTCCACGCGGTCCAGCACCGCAGAGAGATCCCCGGCGGTGCGGATGTCGCTTTCCAGCCAGTAGGATCCGCCCTTGATGACATTGCGGGCCTCAAAAATTGTGGTAAAGTCGCCTGTTTCCGGGAATTTTGAATCCTGGGGGGCAAAGTTCTCGGGCAAAAGAGACCGGCCGACGATTTTCAGCGCCTTTTCATTATACCGCTTGTGCAGATCGATGAGTACGTCCCTCGGCGTATCATTGAGCCAGGGATTTCCCTCGACACCGAGCTCGGCGTAAATGCACTCTCCGCTCATGTGGATGCCCATGGCGACCTGCGGGGCGGCGGGATCAAAGCAATTCTGCCCGTGGGAGCGGGCATCGTCTTTCCAGAAACGGTCAAGATCCACTTCGTACATGTTTTGGACCTCCTCGTAGATTTATGACAGTTGAGAGATCGTATCCTCGATCCACCTGCGGAGCCCCGCAAGGGAAGTGAGCTTCATGCAGGAATTGCGGCAGGCGGCAGCGCCGCGGAAGCCCTTGAGATACCAGGCGGCATGCTTGCGCATTTCCCGGAGGGCAACGTATTCGCTCTTTTCCTCCGAGGTCAGCTCGGCCTGGCGCAGGAGCACCGCAAGCCGGTCAGGAAGCTCCGGCGGTTCGGGTATATCTTCACCCCGGGCGGCGGCCTCGCATCCCGCAAAGAGCCAGGGAGAGCCGAGAGCACCGCGGCCGATCATGGCAAACTCAGCACCGGTCTCCCGCAGAAGGGAGATGCCGTCATCGGGCGTATTGATATCGCCGTTGACCATCACGGGGATCGATACTGCGGCAACGACCTGTGCCATGAGATCCCGGTTGGCAAGGCCGGAATATCCTTGAGCCCGGGTGCGTCCGTGGATGCATAGGGCGGAGGCACCGGCATCCTCCAGCCGGTGGGCGATCTCCACGCAGTTGACGGAGTCGGAATCCCAGCCGGTGCGGAATTTGACTGTGACGGGAACGTCGGCGGCGCGCACGGCGGCGCGGCAGACGGCCTCTGCCCGGGCGGGATCCCGAAGCAGGGCGCTGCCCTCGCCGTTGCCGGTGATCTTGGGCATGGGGCAGCCCATGTTGATGTCGATGATCGGCGCACCGGAAAGCTCACGGGCGATGCGCAGCCCCTCGGCCACGGTCTCCGGATCGGAGCCGAAAATCTGAACGGCGCAGGGGCAGAGCGTATCGGAGATGTCCAGCAGCTGCGCCGTCTTTTTATCGTGATAGGTCAGAGCCTTGGCGCTGACCATTTCGCTGACGCAGTAGGAGGCACCGTGCTCGGCGCAGATGCGACGGAAGGCCCGATCGGTGACACCGGCCATGGGGGCAAGTCCGAAGTGTCCCGGAATATCGACATGTCCGATCTTCATAGCGCGGCCACGTCTCCACCGAGCTCATGCAGGAAGGGCTCAAATTCCATGCCCTCCCGGGTGGGGAGGCCCATCTTTTCCGTATGGGCGCAGACCTTGCGAAGGAAGGCCATGGTGCGTCGGGCGGCGGACAGAAAATCCTCGCCCTGCAGCACATATCCCAGCAGTGTGGAGGCAAAAATGTCGCCGGCACCGTGCATCTGGGAAGAGAGCCGAGGAACCGCACAGAAATCAAAACGGTTATTCTCCCGGTCGAAGGCCGCGGAACCGTAGCTTCCGTCATCCAGCATAACGCCGGTGATGCAGACGCGGGGTGCAAGCTCACTGAGCTTACGGACCAGCATCTCGGCCTCGGTAAGGGAGATATCTTTTTCGGGATAGGGGCGGTCGGTCAGAATACAGGCTTCGGTGAGATTGGGCGTGATGATATCCGCCCGGGCGGCAAGGGTCTTTGCCCGGCGGCACATGTCCTCGGTATAGGTGGAATAGAGGCGGCCGTGATCGCCCATGACGGGATCCACAAGCTTCAGCCCATCGCCAAAACGGTCAAGAAATCCTTCCACCAGATCAAACTGGGCGGCAGAGGCAAGGAACCCCGTGTATACTGCATCAAAGCGCAGGGGAATGGACTCCCAGTGGCGGATGACACCGGGGAGAAAATCAGTCATGTCGTCAATGGCAATATCGGTAAAACCGCCGGTATGGGTGGAAAAAATGCCTGCGGGCAGAGGAATGGCACAGATGCCCATGGCGGACAGCACAGGAAGCGCCACGGTCAGTGAACAGCGTCCGAAGCAGGACAGGTCGTGGATACAGGCGGCACGGGGGGCGGGGGAACGCATAGAGATCAACAGCCTTTCGAAAAGTATCAAATCATTTTAGCACATTTTGCGGAAAAATAAAAGGCCGGCGGCAAAAACGAAGAAAAATATGGGAAATGTTTTGTCATATCCGGGGTTTTGCATTGAAGATGGGGCAGCGGTATGCTATAATAAACCAAATGCATCATCTGTTGCCGAATGCTTAAGGAGTCGATCATATGTCCGAACATAAAAAACTTCCCCGCGGCGAAGCCCGCAGAAAACTCATCACCCGTATCGTTGCCATTATCGTGCTTGCAGGTCTTGCCCTTGGCGGCCTTGCCTCTGCGCTGGTGGCAGTGATCGCAAATCTGTAGGCCATGCAGAGCGGAGTCAAGGTCATCGCGCAGAACCGCAAGGCGCGGCATGACTTTTTTGTACTGGAGACCCACGAGGCGGGCATCGAGCTTTGCGGTACCGAGGTCAAGAGCATCCGGCAGGGGGGCGTTAATCTGAAAGATAGCTACTGCCACGTCAAAAACGGTGAGCTTTTTGCCCTCGGAATGCATATCAGTCCCTATGAAAAGGGTAATATTTTCAACCGGGATCCCATGCGCCCCAAGAAGCTTCTCATGCACCGTCGGGAGATCATGAAGCTCTACGGCCAGGTCAAGCAGGACGGCTGCGCCCTCGTGCCTCTCTCCGTGTATCTGAAAAATTCCCGGGTCAAGGTGGAACTGGGGCTTTGCAAGGGCAAAAAACTGTATGACAAACGCGCGGACCTTGCCCGCAAGGCGGCGGAGCGGGATACCGAGCGCAGCCTGCGGGAGCGGGACTAAGGAATTGGAGAAGAAATTATGAGAATTGAAACGATCAACCTTTTTGAAAAGTATCCGATGCTCGCCGGCGGTGAGCATCAGGCTACCTTGAAGGCATACGTCCATACCGACTGTGGTCCCGTGGAGGAGAAGTACCGCTTCCCCGCCATGCTTATCTGCCCCGGCGGCGGATATGTCAACCTTTCCATCCGTGAGCAGGAGCCTATTGCCATCGCCTTCTATTCCCGCGGTTTCAACTGCTACGTGCTGGATTATTCCCGCCTGCCCGAGGGCTATCCCAAGCCCCTGCTGCAGGCCATGGCCGCCGTCCATCTCATCCGCACCAATCCGGAATGGAACAACAGCGACAAGCTCTCCGTCATCGGCTTCTCTGCCGGCGGTCACCTCGCAGGAACGGTCGGCTCCCGTTATCATGAGAGTTGGATCGCCGAGACCCTCGGCGTGGATCCTGCGCTGCTGCGCATCGATGCCATGATCCTCGGTTATCCCGTTTCCATCTGTGAGGACGACAGCCACTGGAAGAGCATGCAGCACTATCTTGGCGATGCGGATGCCAGCATGGAGGAGTGCAAAAAGCACGATCTCCGTGCCCTCATCAGCGATAAGACCGCGCCCTGCTTTATCTGGCATACGGCAGAGGACGAGGCCGTTCCCGTGGAGGACAGCCTGCGTTACGCCATCGCCCTGCGGCGCGGAAACGTGCCCGTGGAGCTGCACGTGTTCCCCTTCGGGCTCCATGCCCTCTCTGTGGCGGATGAGACCACGGCCGGACGGCCCCGGTCTCTCAGCCCCTACGTCCATCGCTGGGTGGATATGGCAAAGGAGTGGCTGACGCTGATTCTCAATCGCTGAATAAACTTGAAAACAATACGCCCCTGCAGGAAACATCCTGCAGGGGCGTGCTTTATGCAGAATTATTTTGCGGTCTTAAACAATTCCAACAGCTCGTCCGCGGTTGCCGTTTGCACCCATTTTGAGGTTTTGAACGTGCAATTCCAGTTGTCGTCGCTGCCGGGGGTGTAGACCAGGGTGATATAGGGGATGACACCCTGAACGTAGGGATCATTCTCGGTCTCTGTGACCGCGAGGAAGAGCAGCAGCTCATCGCCGACGGTCATGTCGTAGTATCCATCCTCCAACGTGCAAACCACGTTGCCTACCGTACCGCAGGGACTAAGCACACGGATAATATCTTCGTGTACCGCATCTCCGTAAAGATATTTCTCAACCTTGAAGAAGACCTCGGTTTCGATGTGATCATATTTGTTGATATAGGATTTTCCGATGCCGATTACTTTTCCGCGCACAACATGAGATGCTCGCTCTCTCACGAGATCCCAACCGGGAATTGCAAAAATTGAGTTTGTTTCGATCAGATCCTTTTCTCCGGAGAGATCAACGGTGTCGCTGGCTTTTTGGAAATCCGTGATGCGTTCGGAGAGGTCAGCCGGAATTGTCGTAGACGTACAGCCGGATAAAAACAGGAAAACAACGAAGCATAGTACCAGATTGCGTAGTTTCATGTGTATACCTCCTTATTTGTATACTAAGATCGATAAATAGATCAGAGGCTATAAAGCAGGAACATCAGCGGGATGGTGGTGATGGAAAGATTGAGAATACCGAACTGCTGTGAGGTTGCGTGGGTTCATTCGGCGGAATACTCCAGTCCGTACTTCTTCGCGATGAGATAGGCGTAATTCTTTTCCTCCACAAAGCCGGGCTGCAGGCGATAAGTTTGCTTTCCGTCGGAGGTGCCGAAATGGAAAACGCCAAGCCTTTTGTCGGCGGAGATCAGCTCTTCGGCATAGCCGCGAAGCTCCAGAAAATGGGAGGTAAAGATACAGTATGCGCCCTTTGCCAGCATATGGCGGATGAACTGGTAGGCGATGGCGGCGCCCTCCTGAGAATTCGTGCTGGAAAAGGCCTCGTCCATCAGCACCAGAGAATCTCCGTCGGCTCCGTCGATGATCTCCTTTGCGGCAGCACATTCGGCGGCAAAGCGGCCGCCCACATCGCTTCCGCCTGCGGAAAGATGCGAGAACACAGACTGGAGGATGCGAACCTCCGCGGCCTTGGCGGCAACGGGGAGACCGAGCTGGAAAAGCAGCTGGTTGATCACAACGGAGCGCAGATATATGCTCTTGCCGCCGCTGTTAACGCCGGTCAGAAGGAGTACCGTCGGCTGCGTATTGCCAAAGGCAACGTCGTTTCCGACGATCTCGGAGGCGGTGCGGTGCTGCAGAAGCGCAGGATCGTAGGCAGCGGTATACCGTGTGCCCGTCTCCGACACGGAGGCAAAGCACAGATTTCCGCAGCGTCCGCGGCAGTAGGAGACAAATTTCATGCTGCGCACGATGCAGGAAAGAGAATTCCGGCATTCAAGCAGCGGCGTGACAAGGGCAGAGCAGCGCCCGAGCAGATCGGAATGGAGCTTGCGGACAAGCTTATTGATGGAACGGTTGAGGGAGGAATAAAGTGCCTTTTCCAGGGAGGCTTCGCTGCCGTCTGGAGAAAGGAGAGGCGCGGCGCGCCCCTCACCGCCGGACTTTCCGAACAGACGGGTATAGAGATTGTCGGAGGTAAAGTAGGTGTCGTTGATGGAAAGAAGGCCGATCTCGGAGGGCTGCAGCTGGGCATTGAGATTGACGGCGAGGGTGACGCTGCGAATGCCTTCGGCTTTCAGCGCGATCGTAGCGATCTCTTCACGCAGGATGCGGAATTCCTCGGATGCGGCAATGTCGGAAAAAGCGGTGAAAAACGCGCGCAGGCGTGTGGAGGAGAGGGACTTGACAAACTCTGTGGCAACGGTGGAGATCTCCTCAATGAGGCTGATATAGATCTGCAGGGAACGGACGGCATAGAGGGCACGCTCCGTATCGGGACCGGAGTCTCGTTCTTTCTGCCGGAGGGCAAGAATGTCGTCGATGGCGGAAAGGATCCGATCAAACAGCGGAAGCAGACGGGAATTCTGCATGCAGTCGGCATAAATCTCCTGCCGGGCGCGGATCTCATCGGCATCACAGGTGATGAGTCCTGCGAGCTCTGTGGAATCCATACGCAGAAGCTCGTCCAGCCTGAAGGTGCGGAACTGTGCCGCCCAGAGAGACGCATTGGAAAGAGGCGCGGTGTTCAGAAGTTGCATGGTTGAGACTCCTTTCTTACAGAAGCGATGCAAGACCGGTGATGAGGGCTGACCGCAGCAGGATGGCAAGTGTGCCGATCAGCGCCCACCAAAGGATATTTCCAACGATATATTTCCAAAGGGAAAGACCGAGAACCGAAAAGAGTTTGCCGATCAAAAAAGCATAGACGATAGCCAAAAGCAGCACAATGGCCGCAACAAAGGAAAACAGATGATAGAGGAAAAAGAACCCCAAAAAGAGAAGAAACGTGTAGGTGAAAACGCACCGTGTCACAAATTTGACAGGGAAGCGGATCTGCGGAGTTTCTGTATCAAATTCGCCCGTCATGCGGGAAATGGTCGCATGGGAAACAAACAGATACATGGGATCACCTCACAAAATTTCAGAATAGAGACAAACTTTAGGCCAAAAGATCAAAGAGCATGAACATCAGCGGGATGGTGGCGATGGAAAAAATGTGGGAGATGAGAGCCATGCCGGCGGGGACGGAGGTGTCGCGACCATAAGCGCCGGGAACGACGACGGTGTTGAGCCCAAGGGGCATGGCAACGCCGCAGATGATGCAGATGCCGAGCTCCTGCGGAAGGCGGAGGAAGTGCAGCGCGGCAATGCAGAGCAGGGGGATGATGAGCAGCCGCAGCACGGAGACGGCATAAATGGACCCCTTGTGGATAACGGCGCCGAGGTCGTATTTCGCCACGGTCATGCCCGTCAGAATCATCGCAACGGGAGACATGCAGGCACCGAGAGAATCGCAGGCAGAGGTGATAAATGCCGGGACAGGAATTCTTGCAAGTCCCAGAAGGATGCCGAGGAGCATCGCGGCGAACATGGGGTTTAAGAAGGGCTTGAGCCGGGCAGCAAGACTCCGATTTGCATTTTCTGCCGGGATGAGCAGCACCGGAACGCCCCAGCCGTAGATGAGGATCCACAGCGGGATGGAGAAGACGAGATAGTCGGGGAAGAGATCGGGATAGAGGGCCATGATAACGGCATTTCCCATGAATCCGAAATTGGAAAAGGTGAGGCCGTAAGTGTAGAGCTTGCGGATATAGGAATCCTTTGCGCAGAGGGGAGAGACCAGCAGGGCAATGAGCATCCCGCCGATGGCGACGGCGCTGCCGCAGGCAACGTACTGCCATGCGGTGGAAAGCCGGTCGGGGGTGAAATTCTGCATGAAGGTGCCGAGAATGAGGGCGGGGATAAAGATCCAGTTTTCCATCCGGGAGAGAAGAGTCGTTCCTTCGCCGGGAAGGATTTTTGCGCGGACAAGAATATAGCCGATGAGAATAAAGAAGGCAAGCTGCGCCATCTGGCCCAGGGTGGAAAGAAAAACGGGCATAACAGTTTCGGGTTCCTTTCGGGAAATATACGTTCAGTATAGCATTTACCGTCAGAATTTTCAAGCGATAGCCGCCGGGCAGGCCGGAAGATGGATTATACAGAATTGCGCAGGCGCTCGGTTTGCCTGCGGAAGGATGCGGCAATGCCGTCGAAGTCGGGATCCCCGATGATCGACATGAGGTTCAGCGCTTTCTCGGCCTCCGTAAGGGCTTCTGCCGCATTTCCGCAGCTTTCATAATAATCGGCAATTTCGCGCATCATGAGCAGCAGATTGGCAGAGGAAAGCTGCTTTTGCTTTTCGGCGGCCTCAAGCTTTGGCTTTCCGGATAAAATGCGCGCCTTCTCTGTCAGCTTTGTAAAACACATTTCGGGAATTTGCTCAATGGCGGCGGCAGCGCTCTCCATGTCCCCTTTTGCTTTGTATGCATAGGCAAGAAAGCGAAGCGCATCATATTTTATGTTGCTTTGGTCGGTCTTTTCAATCAGCTTGCTGGCGACGGCGATGGTTTCATCCGGGTTTTCCGAATAATCCAGAAAATACAACAGGTCGCCTAAGAGAATTTCATGATCCGGATATTTTTTCAGCCCTTCCATCAGGATTCTCTTGCTCTCAAGCGGGTTTTTCAGCATGCATTTGTATGCGGCATCGGCGATGTCCGCGATCTCGCGGGCGGTCTCTGTGGCGTCATAATCGAACAACTCGTCCATGGAAACACCGAAAATGCGGGCCAAAACCGGCGCGTGGGTGATGTCGGGCAGGGTGATATTATTTTCCCACTTGCTGACGGCCTGAAAGGAAATGCCGATGCGCTCAGCCAGCTGCTCCTGCGTGATGCCCCGCATTTTGCGCAGCTCCCGGATTTTGTTGCCAATATGCATGCCTATACCTCCTTTGAAGGTGCTTGTATCTGCACTAAAATTAAGTATAACATACGGAGTGCGTGGCTGCAATAACCCTTTGGGTGATGGGGTTCAACTGTGGGTTGAGGGATGCTGCGCGGGAAGAGGACGCAAGGGGGCGGAAAATGCGCCGGAACGATTGACATTCGGAGGATTATATAATAAAATATATCCGTTAAGGATATTTTGTGAGGTGTGCGCATGACACGGGCGGAATTTTTGGATGTTCTTTCCTGCGATCCTGTCATCGCCGCCGTACGGGATGACAAGTGGCAGGCGGCGATCCGTTCCCCCGCCCGCATCATTTTTTATCTCAAGGCAAGCCTCCTGACTGCGGAGGAGCACATTCGTGAGGCCACCGACCGGGGCAAGCTGGTTTTTGTCCATCTGGATCTGGCCGAAGGGGTGGCAAAGGATCGCGCCGGGGTGGAATTTTTCGCAAGGTGCGGTGCGGCCGGTATCCTCACCACCAGCCGCCAGACGGTGGGCTATGCCAAGGAGAAGGGCTTACTGGCCGTTCAGCGGGTCTTCGCGCTGGATTCCCAGGGGTTGTCCTCCATTCGCGATATGTGCGCCCAAAGTGGGGCGGATGTTTTTGAGATCATGCCCGGCGTTATCGGAAAGGTCATCGAGCGCTTTTCCGCCGACCGGCTGCCCGTCATCGCGGGCGGGCTCATTGAAACCAAGGCGGAGGTCACCGCTGCCCTGCAGAGCGGGGCGCTGGCCGTTTCCACCGGCAGGGAAGAGCTCTGGTATCTGTAAAAAGTGTAAATATTTGGATTCGTAGAGATGCAGAGAGACGGATTTCGGGAGACCGTGACAACACGGCCTCCGGATTTTTCGTGTCTCTGCGATTTTTTTTGGAGGGGTATACAGAATATGGTTTATGATGTTGCCATCATCGGCGCGGGCATTATCGGTGCCATGACGGCGCGGGAGCTTTCCCGATACAGGCTGAAGGTCTGTCTGTTGGAGCGGACAAACGATGTGGCGGCCGGGGCATCCCGTGCCAACAGCGGCATCGTTCACGGCGGCTATGATCCCGAGCCGGGTACGCTGAAGGCGGAGATGAACATTCTCGGTGTGGAGAAGCTTTTCCGCGCGGCGGAGGAGCTGCACGTGCCCTGTATCCGCAACGGATCCATGATCTGCGCCTTCGGTGCGGCGGAGGAGCCTGCCGTGCATGCGCTCTACGAGCGCGGCCTCGTAAACGGCGTGAAGGATCTCCGCATCCTTACCGGCGATGAGGCAAGAGAACTGGAACCGGAGCTTTCGGGAGAAGTTTCTCTGGTGCTACACGTGCCCACGGCGGGCATCGTCTGCCCATATAAGCTGACCATTGCCGCAGCAGGAAATGCGATCGACAACGGCATCGATTTTTATCGCAATTTCGCCGTCTGCGGCGCGGAAAAGACGGATGAAGCTTTCTGCCTGCGCGCAGAGAGCGGCGAAACCGTAGAGGCGCGGTACGTTGTCAACTGTGCAGGTGCCTATTCCGACCGCGTTGCCGCGCTTTTTGGCGACGGAGACTTTTCGATCATTCCCCGAGCCGGTGAATATCTTCTGCTTGACAAGGCCGAGGGCGGACGCGTCGCGCATACCATCTTTCAGGTTCCGTCTGCAGCGGGCAAGGGAATCCTTGTCAGCCCGACGGTGGACGGAAACCTGCTGACGGGCCCCACTGCCGCGGCGGTGGAGAGCCCGGAAAACACCGAGATCACCCCGGAGGGTGTTGAAACCGTCAAGGCCCTCTCTGCCCGGAGCGTTCCCGGGGTGCAGTTTGCCAGGGTTATTACCTCTTTCTCCGGCGTGCGCGCCTCGGAAAAGGGCGGCGATTTTATCATCCGCACCTCCGAGCGTGTGCCGGGCCTTGTGCACGCTGCAGCCATCGATTCCCCCGGCCTGACCTCCTGCGTTGCCATTGCGGAGCGGGTGACGGAGCTGCTTTCCGGCGCGGGGCTCGTGCTGGAGCCGAAGGCGCATTGGGACGGCACCCGTCCCGATACGGAGGCCTTCCGACATATGAACGACGAGGAAAAGGATGCCTTTATCCGCGAAAATCCCGATTACGGCCGTATCGTCTGCCGCTGCGAGGGCATCAGCGAGGGCGAGATCCGGGATGCGGTGCGCCGCGCGCCCGGTGCGCGGGACGTGGATAGCGTCAAGCGCCGCACCCGTGCGGGCATGGGCCGCTGCCAGGGCGGCTTCTGCATGCCCCACGTCATGCGCATCATCGCAGAGGAACTGGGGATCCCTGAGGAGCAGGTGACCAAGAAGGGGCCCGGTTCCCATATTCTGACAGGCAGACTGTAGGGGGGATGCAAATATGACAGAGAAACACGATATCGTCATCGTTGGCGGCGGCCCTGCGGGTCTTGCCGCGGCGGTGGCTGCCTATGATGCCGGTGTTACCGATGTGGTCATCATCGACCGCGAGGAAGCCCCCGGCGGTGTTCTGCGCCAGTGCATCCACAACGGATTCGGACTTCATAAGCTTGGCCGCGAACTGACCGGCCCGGAATACGCCGCGGTCTATGCCGCGGAGGCTGTAAAGCGAGGCATCCGCATCCTGCGGGAGACCATGGTCACGGCCGTTTCTCCCGACCGTGAGGTGACCGCCTGCTCCCGTGAGGGAATCTTGAAGATCGAGGCCGGTGCCGTCATTCTTGCCATGGGCTGCCGGGAGCGCAGCCGGGGCGCGCTGAACATCGGCGGCACTCGCCCGGCGGGCATTTTCAGCGCCGGCACCGCCCAGCGGCTCATCAACTGCGAGGGCTATATGGTGGGCAAAAAGGCGGTCATTCTCGGTTCCGGCGACATCGGACTCATCATGGCCCGTCGCCTGACGCTGGAGGGTGCCAAGGTGGAGGCCGTCTGCGAGCTCATGTCCTATTCCGGCGGTCTGACAAGAAATATCGTCCAGTGTCTGGAGGATTTTGACATTCCGCTGTATCTTTCCACCACCGTCAAGGAGATCCACGGCCGTGACCGCCTCACCGGTGTCACAGTGGTAGCGGTGGATGAAAGCCGCCGTCCCGTTCCCGGAACGGAACGGTATATCGAGTGCGATACGCTGCTGCTGTCCTGCGGCCTCATCCCGGAAAACGAGCTGTCCCTCGCTGCCGGGATCCCTCTGGATACCATCACCGGCGGTGCGCTGGTGGATGAGCGGCGTGAGACGGAGATCCCCGGAATTTTTGCCTGCGGAAACGTTCTGCAGGTGCACGATCTGGTGGATTACGTATCCGATGAGGCGGAACTTGCGGGGCGGTCTGCGGCGGCATTTGTCCGCGGTGAGATTTCGCAGGAAAAGACCGTCACCGTTTCGGCGGAAAAAGGGATCCGTTACTGCCTGCCCCAGCGCGTGCATACGGATGCGGGAAAGACCGAGCTGTATATGCGTGTGGCCGCACCTGCCGAGCGCGTGAAGATCGTTGCCCGTGACGGTGAGCGCGTACTTCTTGAGGCAAACCGCCGCCGGGTCGCGCCGGGCGAAATGGAAAAAATCACCCTCACGCCGGAGATGATCTCCGGTGCGGAGGAGATCCGGGTGTCTCTGGAGGCTTGGAAATGAAAAAGGAACTGGTTTGTATCGTCTGCCCCATGGGCTGCCGGATCCGGGTGGACGGAATAGGGGATGCCCTGACGGTTACGGGGCAGACCTGCCGGCGAGGCGAGGAATATGCCATCGCGGAATGTACGGCTCCCACCCGAACGGTGACCTCTACTCTCCATCTGGAGGACGGACGGTCGGTGGCGGTCAAAACAGCGGCCCCCATCCCCAAGGAAAAGATCTTCGAGCTGATGGCGATCATCCGTGCCGCAACGGCGAAGGCACCCGTCCGTATCGGACAGGTGCTCATTCCCGGCATCTTCGGAACGGATATCGTCGCAACGGCGGCGGTGGATTAAGGAGGCGTTGTATATGGCCGGAGAATTCCGTAATATTAAGCTGTTTCTCTTTGATATGGACGGAACCCTCTATCTCGGTGACCGTTTATACGACTTCACACCGGAACTTCTGCGCACCATCCGTGAGAGCGGACGGAAGTATATGTTCATGACCAATAATTCCTCCAAAAGCGTGCGTGCCTATATTGATAAGCTCGCGAAGCTGGGTATTGCGGCGACGGAAGAGGATTTTATTACTTCTTCGCAGGCAACGGCGCGATATCTGCAGACAAACCATGCGGGACAGCGGCTCTACGTCTGCGGAACGACATCTCTCAAGGAGGAGCTTTCCCGCGCGGGCTTTGCGCTGACGGAGTCGGTGGAGGATACCGACTGCATCGTCATGGGCTTTGACACCGAGCTCAGCTTCAAAAAGCTGCACGATATCTCCTATATGCTCTGTACCCGTCCGGGAATCCCTTATATCGCCACCAACCCCGATTACGTCTGTCCCACGGAGTTTGGCAGCGTGCCTGACTGCGGCAGCGTCTGTGATATGCTCTATAACGTGGCGAAACGCCGTCCTCTGGTCATCGGAAAGCCCGAGCCCCGCATGCCGGAGATCGCCATGGAAATGACGGGATATACGAAAGAGGAGACCGCTGTCATCGGTGACAGAATCTATACCGACGTAAAGAGCGGTCTGCGTGCCGGATGCCTGGCGGTGCTGGTCATGAGCGGCGAGACGGATGAGGAGATTCTGGCCGCCTCCTTTGAGAAGCCCGATCTGGTGCTGGCGGATGCTTCTTTAATTATTCCGGATCTGAAAGAGAACGAGTAATGACGGAAATTTCAGAGCTGCTCAAAGGCAAAACGGATTGCGGCTGCGGACGGGTACATACCTGTCCCGTAAAGCAGGTGTATATCGGCAGAAATGCGGCGCAAAAGCTGCCGGAGTTGACGGCGGGATATCGGAACATCTTGCTGGTGGCCGATGAAAACACCTGGCGCGTCGCAGGTATACCGGCGACGGAAATGCTGGGGGAGCGCGTTGCCGCCCGGTGTGTGTTCGAAACGGGGAATGCTCTGCTTATCCCCGATGAGACTGCCGTCCGCAGGCTGCGGGATGCGGTTCCCGGGGATTGCGATTTGATCCTCGGCATCGGCTCCGGCGTGATCAACGATCTTTGCAAATACGTCAGCCACTCCTGCGGGCTGCCCTACGATATTTTTGCCACGGCGCCCTCCATGGACGGCTTTGCCTCCGTAGGTGCGGCGCTCATTCTGAACGGAATGAAGATCACGCGGGATGCCCGCCCGCCCCGGGGCATCTATGCAGATACGGCGGTACTGGCGGCATCGCCGCTGCGGATGCGGCAGGCAGGCTGGGGTGATATCATCGGGAAATACTCCTGTCTCAATGACTGGCGGCTATCCGCCGCGCTGCTTGGGGAATATTTTTGCCCCGAGGTCTGCGCACTTATGCAGTCTGCGGTGGATCGCGTGCGCCCCCTGGCCGCCGGTGTACGCAAGGGAGACGAATCCGCCGTCGAGGCGCTGATGGAGGCGCTGGTGGTTGCCGGTATTGCTATGAGCTACGTGGGCAATTCCCGCCCAGCATCGGGAAGTGAGCACCATCTCTCGCACTATTTTGAAATCACCGGAATCCTCCGTGAAAAAGCGTATCTGCCCCACGGTATCGACGTGCTCTGCTCGGCGGTGATCACAGCAAGACTGCGCGAGCGAATGTGCGCCTCCCACCCCCGCAGATCGGAACTCCCCGATTGGCGCAAGGAGATCCGCCGTATCTACGGAGCCTCGGCAGAGGGCATTATCGCGCTTCAGGATAAGACGGGGCATTATGACAGCGGAGCGGACTTTCCAGCAGATTGGGAAGGTATCCGGCGCATTCTCGCATCTGCACCCGGTGAGGCGGAAATGCGGGAGCTTGTTGAGGAGATCGGTCTGTCAATGACCGAGTTCGAAGAACTCTACGGAGCGGACGTCATCGCCGACGGAATCCTGTATGCAAAGGATCTGAAGGATCGATACACCTGCCTTTGGCTTTGGTATAAATATTTTGCATGAAAAAGCTGCCCGGTTTTCAAACCGGGCAGCTTTTATGTGCTTTGAGTAAGATTAACCGAAGATGGAGAAGGCCACAAACAGAGTGGATAGAAGAGATGCAACCAGGGAAACAACGGTGATCTGGGTGTTGATAGAGGGTCCGGCGGTATCCTTGTAGGGGGTCACCGACGGTGTCGCCGATAACGGCGGCTTTGTGAGCCTCACTGCCCTTGCCGCCTTCGTTGCCGGCCTCAACGAACTTCTTGGAGTTATCCCAGAGGCCGCCTGCGTTGGACATAAAGAGGGAGAGCAGCAAACCGGAAACAATGTTACCAACGAGGAAGCCGCCAACTGCAGCAGGACCGCCGATGAATCCGACGAGGATGGTGGCAATGATGGCTACGCCGCCGGCGGGCAGAAGCTCGCGAAGAGCACCGGTGGTAGCGATATCGATGCATTTGTCGTATTCGGGTTTCGTAGTGCCTTCGCGGAGACCGATAATGGTGTTGAACTGACGATGGATCTCGGCGACCATGCGCTGTGCGTTCTTGTCAACGCCGAGGATGAGCAGGGCGGAGAAAACGGCGGGAATGGCTGCACCGATAAGAATGCCGAAGAAGACGGTGGGATCCATGATGTCGAAACCGGTGAGGGGAGCCTTGCCGGCAGCTTTGAGGGCAACATTGACTTCACTCATAAAGGCGCCGAGGAGGCTGATAACGGTCAGACCGGCAGCACCAATGGAAAAGCCCTTGGTGACAGCCTTAACGGTGTTGCCGGCGGAGTCAAGCTCATCGGCAACGGCGATGGTATCTTCGCCGAGCCCGCCCATTTCGGCAAGACCGCGGGCATTGTCGACGATGGGACCGTAGGCATCATTGGAGATGACCATTGCAACGGTGGAAAGCATACCGACGGCAGCCATCGCGATACCGAAGAGGGCATAACCCTCGCCCATGGGAGCGCAAAGTTTATAGGCAGTGAGCGCGGAGATGGCGATACCGATCATAGCGGGAAGAGCAGAGAGGAAGCCGTAGGCCGTGCCGGAAAGAATGGTGAAGGCGGGGCCGGAGGCAGAAGCATGGGCGCACTTCTTGACGATGGGCTTGGAATCATCGGTGAAGTAGTCGGTAGCAATACCGATAATGGTGCCGACGAGAAGACCGGTGGTGGAAGCGCCCCAGATGCGCCAGGAGAAACCGGGCACAAGGACGGTCGCAAGGGCGGACAGTACCAGGAAGATGCCGGTGGTAACGTAGGTAGAGGAGTTCAGCGCCTTGGTGGGGCTGCCGTTTTTGCCGATGCGGGCAGTGGCAATACCGATAATGGAGGAAAGCAGGCCCAGCAGAGAGTAGCAGAAGACCATGGCAACGTTGGCAAAGTCACCGGCAAGGCTCTGCGCGATAACGAGAGCGGAGACGATGGAAGCAACGTTGGAGTCAAAAAGGTCTGCGCCCATACCGGCAACATCACCGACGTTGTCGCCGACGTTGTCAGCGATGACAGCAGGATTGCGGGGATCGTCCTCGGGTATGCCGAGCTCAACCTTACCGGTGATATCGGCAGCAACGTCGGCGGTTTTGGTAAAGATACCGCCGCCGGCCTTGGCAAAGAGAGCCAGGGAGCTGGCGCCGAAGGAGAAGCCCAGCAGGATGGAGGCATCGCCAACGATCCACAGGACGCTGGTCACGCCGAGCAGCGCGCAGCCGACAACCAGCAGACCCATGACGGCACCGCCGCGGAAGCCGATGAGGAAGGCGGGCTTGATGCCTTTTTGTGCGGCCTCGGCAGCACGGGCATTGGAAAGGGCGGCAACGATGATGCCGATCTTACCGGCGACCGCAGAGAGCGCGGTACCAAAGATGTAGGAGACGGCCATGCCGATATTGTGCGCAACGTTTGCGTTCTCAGACCATAAAGGCGCAGGCAGAAGAACGAAGATGATTGCGGCGAGAGCAAGAGCAAAGACCGCAAGGATCTTGTACTCACGGCGCATAAAGGTGTTTGCACCCTGGCGGATGAGGCCGGAGACCTCGATGATGGTTTTGTTCTCGGTGCGCTGTTTCTTCACCCATAGGTAGAGATAGGCCGCAAAAGCAAAGCCTAAGACTGCCACGAGGAAGGACAGGCAATAGAACAGGTTGTTCAGTTCCATGATTGACCTCCGAAGAGAAAATAATTGTATCAAAGCGGTGGCAGAGTAAGGCTAAAGCACAACGGTATTCTGCGGGGAAAAAGTTGCTTAGCGATTGGCCGGCATACCTTTTCAAGCACAAAAAAAGGGGACAAAACCTGACGGTTCTGTCCCTTGAAATCATTCTTGCTTCCTGAAAAAACGGCATGCAGAACTATTCCGACACGCACAAAAGCCCGCGTCGAACCGAAACAAATAAAGCGCCCGGAAATACGGGGTGCTCTATGACAGACTCCACCACTCGTTTCGATCGGTTCAGAGTATAGCACACAGGATTACCTTTGTCAACCGTAGTAATCAAATAAAAACACCTGCCCGGATTTGGTTCGGGCAGGTGTTGGAAAATGTAAAATAAATCAGACGAGCTTGTTGGGATCAATGACGTACTTGTCGGTCAGGATCTTGACGAAATCGATCAGAACGAAGATATAACCGATGCCGCAGAGAAGGGACATGATGATCTTGAAGATACCCTTCTTGTTTTCACCCATGATGAAATTATGGATGCCGAGACCGCCAAGGAAGAAGCAGAGCAGAGCCATGACCCATTTGGGCTGGCCGGCAAGCTCCGCACAGGTCTGTGCACGGACATCAACACCGCAGCCGAGGCATACCGCAGCCTTGGGAGGAAGCTCCTTGCCGCAGTTCTGGCAGAAAGCAGTTCCCTGACCTGACTGAACGCCGCAATTGAGGCAGACGGCCTGGTTTTCGTTCATTTCTTTGCCGCAGTTCTTACAAAACATGAGTGTATACCCCTCTTATAAAGATTAACTATGTGTACAGATTAATTCTAACACGAAATAAAGAGCTTTGTCAAGAAAATTCGACAAAATCACAGGATCACGATCAGCTTTGCGATCCAGTTTATAAGAAAACCGATACCAAGGACGGAAACGGTCATAATATTTATCCATTTTCGACGGAAAAACTGACCGTCAAAGAGAAACAGCAGAAGCAGTAACGGAAGGCTCCAGACCATGCCGTGACAGGCAAAGGCGGCGGAAAAATCACCGCGGAGGAACGCAACACATGCCCGGGTCATGCCGCAGCCGGGACAGGGAATACCGGTCAGGGATAAAATAGGACATTGGGTGCGGAGAAAAAGCCGAAGCAGAACCCAGACCGCAAGGATCACAAGGACGATCAGCTTCTCACGCAGATTACGGATCGAACGCATTGCGAAGGCCTTAATACCCCGCGGCAAGTCCCGCAAGCAGCAGGAGTGCCGTGAGTAAAAGGTTTGCAGCCTGGAATTTCCAGGAGAAGCGGAACCATTTTCCGTAGCCGGTGTCGGCAAGTCCGAGGCTGATGAGCAGGGCAGGATTGGTGGGATAAAAGACGTTGGAAAAACCATCGCCAAAGGCGAAGGCAAGCACGCAGAGTTGGGGCGAGAGTCCGAAAATCTGTGCGATGGGGAGCAGAACGGGCATGAGCATAAAGGCTTTGGCAGAACCTGAAGGGATAAAGAAATTCATCACCAGAACGATGAGATACACAAACAGAATGATGATATGTCCGGGCAGTGCCTTTGCTGCGGTGACGGCGGCATGCAGCAGTGTGTCGAGAATGTGAGCTTCCTCCAGTGTGTACCGGATGGAGGAGGCCATCAGGATCATCAGCACGGCGGGAAAGATATTCAGGATTCCCTTTGCGGATTCGCGCAGGAGCGCCCTGAGCCCCATGCCGGAAAGGAGGCAGGCAGTGATACCTGCCGCAAGAAATGTGACGGCGACTATGATCATGGTGTAATCCTGCAGGGCGCGTATGAGACCGGATGAAAGCACCAACAGAATTCCGCTGCCGAGAATGCTGCCAAAAGCAGTGAGTGCGCGGTCCATGCGGGGAGCGGGCTGCCGGTCGGCAGTTTCGGTCTGCATTACAGGCTTGCCGATGCGGCGGGCATGATGCCGGAGAAAAAAGAGAAGCAGAAGATAGATAAGAACAAAGGAAACCAGCCGCAGCCAAACGCCGGAGAACATGGGAAGCCCCGCAAGCTGCTGAGCCACTCCCACGGTAAAAGGATTGCACACGCCTGCGGCAAAGCCACAGCCGGCGGCAAGTAAACTCATACCGATGCCGGTCATCCGATCCCAGCCGAGACGCAGAGAAAGAGCAACGACGATGGGTACCAGCGGTACACATTCTTCAAAGGAGCCGATCATGGAACCGAGTGCCATGAAAAAGAGAACGATCAGCGCCATCAACCGCCAACGGACGGCAGCAAAGCGCAAAACCAGCCGGTCAAGCATATATTTGATCAGACCGGAGGCATCCAGCGCCGTAAAAATACCACCGATGATGAGAAGAAAGGCGATGACTGCGATGAGCGTTCCGCTGCCGGCGGCACCCAGTACCAAAACGGGCGATAGAAGCCACTTCCAGACGGGAAGACCGCCGGGGACGGTGGCAAAGCCGGCTTCGGTATCAATGATAAGGTTGCCTGCGGCATCCTCCGTGCGGACGTAAGCACCGCCGGGAATGATAAATGTCAGGATATAGGCCGCAGCCATCAGAATGATAATGACCGTAAGCGAGGTCAGATAGGAGCGGACACCGATGTTCAGTCCGCCTTCTTTTTTGCTTTGCATGCGTATCTCCAATCCGGTGTTACTCTCGTTTTTGTAAATTTTAGCATAATCCGTCGGAAAGTGCAAGAAAATCGGATGCGTTGGAAATGTGCCGCAAATCAGAGTGTCAGCGTTACGGGCGTGCCGTCCGGACGGAGGATCTGCAGCCGACAGTTTCTCTTTCGGTAAAGTTCGATGTCCCGTTCGGTTCGGGCGACGGTCGATTCTTTCTGGGCGTCGAATTCATCAAAAAGTTTTTGGCGCTCGTACATGGCTGTTTCTCCGTAAGTGTTGTCAGATCTATTATAACGTACCGGAATAGAAGTGTAAAGGCGCATAAAAGGACAAAAAGATCCGGAAGCGGGCCGCTCTTACAGTTGACGGGCGGCTGCCGCCGTGTTATGATAAATTTGTTATTTGCGCAAAAATGTCGAGGAGATAACGAATGTATACAAATGTCATTCCCGTTCCGAAGGAATTGGAGCTTTGCGGCAGCCGGACGCAGCTGCCGCTGCCGGATGCGATTCTTGTTACCGATCCTTTGGCGGAAGCTCCGGCCGTGTGCTTTGCTGGATATGTGAAGAAGGTCTTTGATGCTGAGGTTTCGGTGTCGGAGAGTTCCGGCGGTATATGCCTTTGTCGGGAAGAGGAGCTTGCGGAGGGGGAATACCGGCTCAACTGCGCCGGGGACGGCGTGCACATCACGGCATCCGACGCGGCGGGCTATCATTATGGCCTTTCGTCTCTGCTGCAGTTGATTGTACACAGATGCGAAGGCCTTTCGCTGCCGCTATGCCGCATTACCGACCATCCCGACTGTGAATACCGTGCGCTGATGGTGGATGTTGCCCGGAAAAAACACAGCCTTGAGGAGTTGCTTCATTACGTGGATCTTTGCTGGTTGTATAAAATCCGTTACTTTCATATACACTTTGCGGACACCAATGCCTATACGCTGCCAAGTCAGGTGTTGCCGGAGCTTCCTGGAGCCGGAAAGCATTGCTATACCCGGCAGGAAATCGACACGCTGGTCGAATATGCCCGAAGCCGCAGCATTGAGATCATTCCAGAAATCGAGATGCCGGGACACTGCTCCCGCATGATTGCCACCTATCCAGAGCGGTTTGCAGATACGCCCGTGGATACGCAGAGACTTGCGGAGAGGGGGATGTATACATACAATATCATCTGTGCCGGAAAGCCCGGGGTCATTGACGATCTCAAGGCACTCTGCGCAGAGGTCATCACCATGTTCCCCGATTCCCGATATCTGCACATCGGCGGCGATGAAGCACAGATTGAGGAGTGGGAGAATTGTTCCGTCTGCCGTGCATATATGAAGAAAAACGGCATACGTGACGTGCGGGGACTCTATACTGACTTTATGCGCCGTGCCATCGACGGGGTTCTGGAGCTCGGCAGAATCCCTATCGTCTGGGAAGGCTTTCCACGGGAGGGCGCGGAGCGCATTTCCCGCGAGTGTATCGTCATCGTCTGGGAATCCTATTACCATCTTGCACCGGATTTGCTTGCGGAGGGCTTCCGCATTGTCAACTGCTCCTGGGAGCCGCTCTATACCATTCCTGCGGGAAAGGATTTTCTCCCCGACGGACGCTGGTATCCCGAGGATATTTTGGATTGGAATATCTATACCTGGAAAAACTGGAACTCTATGTCACCCGCGCATGCAAAACCCATCTGCGTCGCTCCGACAGATCAGGTGCTGGGTGGCGGACTATGCGCCTGGGAGAATATCTACGACGGCGAGATCAGCGGTGTGACGGAAAACCTGGCGGCACTTGCCGAGCGGACGTGGAACCGACAGACGGATAAGTCGGCGGAGACGCTTACGGAGGGCATCGACCGCCTTGCGGGACTTGCGAAAAAACTGCTGGGCAGGGACTAGAGGGAGACAGAAGAACAGA
>JAFQKV010000083.1 GCA_017414715.1 Clostridia bacterium | reverse complement strand
TGTGGGTCAATCGATCCATTCCAAAAGTAATTCTTTCTGTTTTCCGTACAGATGGTTACAAAATATGCACCGGGAGAACTATAATCATAATTCTTGAGCCGTATATCTTTTCTTTTCGGCAATTCTTTTTCATTATCCATTATCATCACCCATCCCATTATGTCACAAATCGGCAGAGAAAACAAGTTCTCTGCCGAAATTTTGTGTCTGCCATTTCTCCGTTAAGAATGCACAGAGAAAAGTGGGCTCTCTTTCTTTGGCTTGCAAACGCGCTGTATCCATCACTGCCACGGAAAAGGAATACCGTAAAAATGCATAGGCATGGGTCCGGTTCAATAGCGAACGCATTTCCGGATAGCCTGTTTTTGAGGTTTATTTCATGTACAGGGCTCTTTTTTTATGCGTCTATAAGATTTGTGTTGAAAAAGGTCGGCGAACACCAAAAACAAAGCGGCTATTTTACATATTGTTTACCAATTGGGGTGCTTTTGTGGTATAATTATCCCGGAGAATAAGGAGGCGAAGATAATGCTTCGACTGGAGAATATTACAAAAGATTATAAAACGGGGGATACCGTCACCCCGGCGCTGCGGGGCGTATCCATTACGTTCCGGGAAAATGAGTTTGTTTCCGTTCTCGGCCCCTCCGGCTGCGGAAAAACCACTCTGCTCAACATCATCGGCGGTCTGGATATCTATACCTCCGGTGACTTTGTCATCAACGGAAAGCCCACGGCAAAATTTGCCGCCTCGGACTGGGATACCTATCGCAACCACACCGTCGGCTTCGTTTTTCAGAGCTATAACCTCATTCCGCACCAGAGCGTGCTGCAGAATGTGGAGCTTGCGCTGACCCTTTCGGGTGTCGGCAAGGCAGAGCGCCGCCGCCGCGCCGTTGAGGCGCTGGAAAAGGTCGGACTCGGCGATCAGATCAAAAAGCGTCCCAACCAGCTTTCCGGCGGACAGATGCAGCGCGTTGCCATCGCCCGCGCTTTGGTCAACGACCCCGATATCCTGCTGGCCGATGAGCCCACCGGCGCGCTGGATTCCGAGACCAGCGTGCAGATCATGGAGATCCTGCGCTCCATCGCAAAGGATAAGCTCATCATTATGGTCACTCACAATCCCGAGCTTGCGGAGGAGTATTCCTCCCGCATCATCCGTCTGCTGGACGGCCGTGTGGTGAGCGACAGCGCGCCCTATGCGGCAGAGCCCGAGCCCCTGCCCACGGGCAAGCCCCCGAAGAAGCCCTCCATGTCCATGCGGACTGCACTGGGGCTCTCCCTCAACAACCTCATGACCAAAAAGGGACGCACCATTCTCACCGCCTTTGCCGGATCCATCGGCATCATCGGTATTGCCCTCATTCTTTCCCTTTCTTCGGGATTTCAGAATTATATCGACCGTGTGCAAAAGGATACCCTGTCCTCCTATCCCATCATGATCCAGAAAGAAACGGTGGATCTGACCAGCATGATGGTTTCCATGATGGGCAATATGGAAACGGATGAGACCCGGGAACCCGGCCGCATCTATTCCACCGATGTCATGAGCGAAATGGTCAATACCCTCTCCCAGGAGGTGCAGACCAACGACCTTGAGGCCTTCAAGGCATATATTGAGAAGGAAGAGACGGGCATGGAGGAGCTTGTCAGCGCCATTTCCTATACCTACAGCGTGCCGCTGAACATCTATTCCTCCGACACCTCCAAGGGCGCGCTGCAGGTCAACCCCTCCCAGATCCTTAAGGCCATGTACGGTGAGCAGTATGAGCAGATGGCGGATGCCTTCTCCCAGAGCGGCGCAAATGTGTGGAACGAGCTGTTGGAAAACGATGCGCTCATCGAAAGCCAGTACGAGGTGCTGGCCGGACGCCTGCCCGAGGCGTGGAACGAGGTCGTGCTCATCATCGGCCGCAATTTCGAGATCAGCGATATGGCGCTCTATTCCCTCGGTCTGCGGGATCCCGCGGAGCTGGAGGAGATGATGGCCGCCGCCATGAAGGGCGAGCCCTACGAGACGGAGGAGGTCTCCTTCACCTATGAAGAGGTGCTGGATATCACCTTCCGGCTGCTGCCGAAGACCAGCCTCTACGTATATGATGAAACCGCAAAGGTCTGGAAGGATATGTCCAGGGACGAGGTCTTCCTCAAGGCGGCGGTGGAGTCTGCCGAGGTTCTCCGTGTGGTAGGGCTTGCCTGCCCGGCGGAGAATGCCTCTATTTCCAACACCTACGGCTCCATCGGCTATACTGCGGAGCTCACCCGTCACCTCATCGAGGCCGTCAATAACAGCGCTGTGGTCAAGGCACAGCTGGATGCCCCGGAGAAGGATATCTTCACCGGCATCGACTTTGATGCCGGAAAGACGGAATTTGTTCCTACCATGGCGGACGTGCAGGCCTATCTTGCGACCCTGCCCGTTGCAGAGCAGCACAAGATGCAGGCCTATTTCTCCACCATGACGGAGGATCAGATCCTCGCCCTCTTTGCTCAGAACATGAAGCCTGAGACCACCGACGCTACCTATGACGGCAATCTGGAGCTTCTCGGATATACAGATATTGAAAAGCCCTCCGGTATCAATATCTACCCCGTCGATTTTGAGTCCAAGGAGCAGATCGAGGAGATCATTACACAGTACAACAACATGGTCACCGATGCCGACGAGCCGGAAAAGGTCATCAACTACACCGACTACATCGGCCTGCTGCTGTCCTCGGTCAGCAACATCATCAACGCCATTTCCTACGTGCTCATTGCTTTCGTGGCCATCTCGCTGGTGGTTTCCTCCATTATGATCGGCATCATCACCTATATCTCCGTGCTTGAACGCACCAAAGAGATCGGTATCCTGCGCGCCATCGGTGCCTCCCGCCGCGATATCGCCCGGGTGTTCAATGCAGAGACCATGCTGGAGGGCCTGACCTCCGGTGCCATCGGTATCGGCGTGACGTTGCTGCTGCTTATCCCCGCAAACCTTATCATTGATGCCCTTGCAGGCATCGGTGCCATCGCGGCACTGCCCTGGCAGGGCGCGGTGGTGCTGGTCATCATCAGCATCATGCTCACCCTCATCGCGGGTCTTGTGCCCTCACGCATGGCGGCCCGGAAGGATCCTGTGGAAGCCCTGCGCACGGAATGATATATCTGAAGGAACGGCCGATCCGGCCGTTCCTTTTTTGAAGTGTATATGTTATAATGATGCGTAAAGAAAGGGTGTGAAAAAATATGAAGATCATGACCTACAATATACTCAGCTGCAGAAAATATCCCGGGCTGGAGCTCGATTTTTCTGCTCCGGCAAAGGTAATCCGTGAACTGGATGCGGATGTAGTGGGCCTTAACGAGGTGCGCGATGCGGGACCGTCCGCGGACTATGATGCCCAGACGGAGATCCTCAGCAAGCTTTGCAATATGCCGTATCGCTATTTTGCCAAGGCCGTTGATATAGGCGGCGAAAATCCGTACGGAAATGCTTTGATCTCCCGTGTTCCGCTGCTTTCGTGTGAGACGATCCGCATTCCGGATCCGAATCCCCGTACGGGAAAGGATTATTATGAGACCCGCTGCGTGCTCAAGGCACGGCTGGAGGGGGATATCACGGTGCTCGTTACCCACTTTGGACTTAACCGGGATGAACAGCAGAATGCTGTGCAGACAGTGCTTGCAAACCTTGAGGAGGAGCGCTGCATTCTCATGGGCGATTTCAACGTCTGGCCGGACAATGACATTCTGCAGCCCCTGCGCGCCCGCCTGAAGGATACGGCGGAGGCATTTGAAAATTCCCTTTGTTCCTTCCCCTCCGATGCGCCGGACAGAAAGATCGACTATATCTTTGTCACTCCCGACGTGGAGATCCTCTCGGCGGATATCCCGCAGATCGTATCCTCCGATCACTGCCCTCATACGGCAGAGCTTAAGCTGTGAATGCAGAGAATCAATAACGCAGGGCGGGAGCAAGCCGCCCTGCGTGTATCCCTTCTGCAATAGAAAACGCACCGCCGATTACCTCAGCGGTGCGTTTACTTTTATGCTTTTCTGGTGGGATGGAATTCAGGACTGCAGCTTTTTGAGGGCGTAGAAGGCTCCCTTCTTTTCCATCAGCTCCTCATAGGAGCCGATCTCCACGCAGCTGCCCTCGGAGATGACGGCAATGCGGTCTGCGTTGCGGATGGTGGAGAGCCTGTGGGCGACGATGAAGGTGGTGCGACCTCGCACGAGGTTGTTGATAGCCGACTGGATCTTCTGCTCGGAGATGCTGTCCAGGGCGGAGGTGGCCTCGTCCAGCACGATGATGCTGGGGTCGCGGAGAATGGCCCGGGCGATGGAAATGCGCTGGCGCTGGCCGCCGGAAAGGTTCGCACCGTGCTCGCTGACAACGGTATCCAGCCCGTCGGGCATATCGCGGATCATCTCCGTGAGGTTGGCGGCTTCTACGGCTTCCAGCAGTTTCTCCTCGGAAACGTCGGGACGGCCGTAGGTGATGTTCTCGCGGATGGTGCCGGAGAAGAGAACGGAGGTCTGGGGCACGACGGCAAGATGCTCTCGGAGGGAGCGCATATCCAGATCGCGGATATCCTCTCCGTCCACCAGAACGCGGCCGCCGGTGGCCTTGTAGAAGCCGATAATCAGGTTCAGAATGGTGGTCTTACCGGCACCGGAGCCGCCGACGAAGGCGACGGTCTCGCCGGGACGGACCTGTAGATCGAGCCCGCGGAGAATCTCGCGGCTGCTGTCATAGGCAAAGGAGACATTCTCAAAGACGATCTCACCCCGAACCTCGCCGAGCTTTTTCTTGCCCTCGTTTTCCTCCACGTCCTCCGAGAGCAGAACGTCACCGATGGAGGAGATGGATTCCAGCCCCTTGGAGATGGAGGGAAGGAGGGTGATGAGAGCCTGAATGTAGCTGATGATGGTGCCGAAATAGGTCTGATAGAGCACCACGTCGCCGATGGAGATCTGTCCCTTCAGGGCGAGAAAACCGGTGAAAACCAGACAGAAGAGCTGGAAGTACTGGAAGGAGAGCCAGTTGACGGAGCCGAAGAAGGCGTGGATCATATCCACCCGGTAGCCCCGGTCGGAAACCTCCGAGAGCTTTCTGCGCATACGCTTCTCTTCCCAGCGCTCCAGAGCGTGGGCGCGGGCAACGGGCACAAGCTCCACCATCTCCATGATTTGTCCGGAGGTTTCCTCCATGGCGATGCGAAATTCGGTATTGCGGCGGCCGATGCGCCGGCGGAAGCCGAGAATGAGCAGGGCGATGACCGGCATGGTCGCAAGGAAGAAGACAAAGACGATCCAGCTGCGGGAAAGGGTGATGGCAAGGGAAACACCGAGGTTCAGAACGATGCTGATGAAGCTGTCAAAAACCTGCCGGGAGAGTGCCTCCACCGCCTCTACGTCGCGGATGATCTTGGATTGCAGCCGGCCGGACTGCACACGGTTGTGGTAGCCGATGGACAGCAGCTGCAGCTTATGCACCAGCGCAGAGCGAAGCCCCGTTTCCATGCTGCGCACCGAAAGGGAGAGGAAATGGGCGTAAAAATAGTTGAAGGGAATGTTGATCAGCCCGAGAATGACGAGGATCAGAGCATTCGAGAGAAGGATCCTGCCGGTGGTGGGATCCTTTTCGGTGATGGCATTGATGATGTTGGAGGTAGCGATGGGCAGTACCCAGACGTAGGCGTGCTTGATGACAAAGCATACCACCGAGCAGAAGAGCCTGCCCCAATGCTTGCGGTAAAGCAGAAAGAGCATGATGAGGGGGTTGCCGCGCCAGCGGGAAAAAGTGGAGAGGAGGACGCCCTCATCCAGAAGATTGGAGGCGATGGGGGTGGCTTTCTTTTTCATCTGCGTTTCTCCTTTTGCAGCCGGTCAGGCATGGGGGCATTTTCCACCGGAATGGGGGCAGACCCCACCGGCGGTGCCGGGACAGGGGGAGGCTTTTTCCTTTGCGGAGACCGAAAGAGATATACCGTCAAAGATGCGGGCAAGCTCGGTGGTGCCGCAGTCCGGACAGGGGACAAGTCCCTTTTCTTTTTCCTCAATGGTGCAGCGGGTCTCAAATTCTTTGCCGCAGGCGGAACAGCGGAAGGTGTAGAAAGGCATGAGAAATCTCCTTACTTCAGATCGGAAAAGATGCGGTCAATGCGATCAAGTTCGGTGGGGATATCCAGCTTCTGGGGACAACGCTCACTGCAGGCACCGCAGCCGATGCAGTCGATGATGTTCAGCTCCCCCCGGGCCTTGGCGCGGCCGTAACGGGCGCGGGCACCCTCGGCAAGACCCCAGACGTGCATGCGGTTGTATTCGATCATGGCGGCAAAGGGGCGGATGCCGCGGGGACAGACATCGCAGTAGCGGCAGCCGGTGCAGTACAGATCGGCAAGCTTCATAAGCTCGTCGCTTTCGCCCACAAGTTTGTTCCACGCCTCGCCGCCGACGGTGTCGGCAAATTCGGCAAGACGAACATTTTCCTCAAGTTCTTCCAGCGTTTGCATGCCGGAAAGGGCGCAGGAAACGCTGGGGTTGCCCCAGACAAATTTCAGGGCAAGTTCTGCAGGGGTTTTTGCGGGCAGGGAAAACTTTTTTAGGAATTCGGGCCCACCGTTGGTGATGTTGCCGCCGCCCAAGGGTCCCATGACCACGACACCCATGCCGTTTCCGGCGCAGTAAGCCATGGACTCCTCATTCTTGCGGTCTACCAGATTGTACTGGCAGAGCACGGAAGAGAAAAGATCGGTGTCGCAGAGCGTCTTCATGCGGGGTGCGGCATCGTGGAAGGAGAAGGAAAGATGCCGGATACGGCCGTCGGCAAGGGCGCGCTCCGCCCGGTCAATGAGGCCATAACCGAGGATCTTTTCCTCATAACAGGCGTAGTTTATGCCGTGAAAGTGGTAGAAATCGATGTGATCCGTATCCAGCCGCTCCAGAGAAGCATCGAGGAAACGGTCGAAATCTTCGGTGCAGTGTACCTCCGGCATGGGAAGCTTGGTGGAGATGAGCACCTGATCGCGGAAGGGCTTGAGAGCCCGGCCGACGGTGTACTGACTGTCGCCGTTGCAGTAGCCACAGGCGGTGTCAAAATAATTGACACCCAGCTCCACGGCCCGGCGAAGCAGGGGGATGGCGAGCTCGTCGTTAACGGTCTCGCGACCGTCCTTTTCCATCATGGGAAGGCGCATGCAGCCAAAGCCCAGCGCGGAGATGCGCTCACCGCTCTTTCCGAAATTCCGGTACTTCATGATGACCTCCTGCAAATGTCTTTTGTTTCGCCCATTATAACAGTTTTTTTCCGTGAGTACAAGCGGTTTTCTATATCCAAGATAAGAGATCTGTGGTATACTATAAATTGGTAAAAAACACATCGGCTTTTCGGAGGATTTATGCAGGAAACACGGGAGATCAGACACAGTGCGCTGGAGTATGCCTATATCGGAGACTGCGTATACGAGCTGCGGGTCCGCACCTATCTTGCGGGACTTGGCAGCTTCAGGATCGGCGAGCTTCATTCCCGGGCGGTGGCCTTTGTCAACGCCGCGGCACAGTACCGGGCGGCAAAGGCGATGCTGCCTTCCTTTACGGAGGAGGAGCGGGAGATTTTTATGAAAGGGCGCAATGCCCACCCCCACCATTGTCCCCGCGGTGCGACCCAGGAGGAATATGCCTACGCAACGGCACTGGAGTCCCTTTTCGGATATCTGTATCTGTCCGGTCAGGATGATCGGATCACGGAACTTTTTGACGGCTGTCTGACCTTTCTGCTTGAAAATCCGGCGTAAATATGTTAAAATAATAAATTGCAAGAAAAAACAAACGACCGAAGGGGTATACATATGAAAATTATCGGTACAAAAACCTGTGATGTTGCCGTCGTTGGCGGCGGTGTTGCCGGCGCGGCTGCGGCTCTTGAGGCGGCCCGCTCCGGCAAGAAGGTTATCCTGGTGGAAAAGACCACCCAGCTCGGAGGCCTTGGCACGATCGGACTGATCAATTTCTTCGAACCGGTGGACAATGCCCGCGGTGTGCAGGTCATGAAGGGTATGGTGGATGAGTTCCTTCGCCTTTGCGTGCGCCACAGCTATGATACCATTCCCGAAATGTGGAAGGACGGCGACCCCGGTCTGGACGAGACCAAACGCCGCATGCAGACCGGCTATTCCGCCGCCATTTTCTCTCTTGCCCTTTGCGATCTGCTGGCCGGCGAGGGAGTTGAGATCATGTTCGACACCGTCATGACCGATGCGGATGCCGCCGACGGACATATCGACAGCATCACCGTTTTCAACAAATCCGGTCACAGCCTTATTAAAGCCCCGATGTTTGTTGATGCCAGCGGCGATGCCGATCTGCTGGCCATGGCCGGCGTTCCAACCGTTACCGGCGGCAACTACGACTCCTATTTTGCCCACGGCATCACGCTGGAAAGCCTGCAGAATGCCATTAATGAAGGCAATAT
>JAFQKV010000082.1 GCA_017414715.1 Clostridia bacterium | reverse complement strand
GAGTAAACATATTCGTCCACCGAGAATCCGCCGACGTTTGCGATGATCGGCTTTTTGAAAACGGAACGCAGCTTCGGAAGCTCCTCAGCAATAACGGCTTCTACGCCGGGGTTTTGCAGACCGACCGCGTTAATCATCCCTGACGGGCATTCTGCGATGCGCGGTGTCGGATTGCCGAAGCGTGCGTCCTTCGTCGTCCCCTTGAAAGAGAGCGAGCCGAGTATGTTGATGTCATACAGTTCCGCGTATTCGTAGCCGTAGCCGAACGTGCCGCTGGCAGGGATCACGGGATTGTCCAGCGTGACGCCGGAAAGTGTTACTTTCGTATTCACCAGATGATCTCCTCCTTTGTGAGCACCGGACCGTCGCGGCAGATGCGTTTGTTTCCGTATTTTGTCTTGCAGGAGCAGCCCATGCACGCGCCGAAGCCGCAGCCCATGCGCTCCTCAAAGCTGTACTGTCCAGATACGTCAGTCGCGTTGTACAGAGCCTTCAGCATTGGCTCGGGACCGCAGGAGTAGGTGTAGGTGTAAGTCCCTGCATCCGCGAGTGCGTCCGTGACGAAACCCTTTACACCGACGGAGCCGTCCGCGGTGGCAATCAGCACTTTCGCGCCGATCTTTTCAAATTCCTCGCGGTAGAAGATTTCCTCCGCTTTGTTGAATCCGAGGATCACGGTGACCTTTTTGCCCTCCGCAATCAGACGGCGCGCGAGCAGATACATCGGCGGCACGCCCGCACCGCCTCCGACGAGAAGAGGGGCGTCGCCGCTTTTTTCTGTGTCGTATCCGTTGCCGAGACCGGTGAGGATGTCGATCACCTCGCCGGATTTCATCTGTGCCATTTTCTCCGTACCCTTGCCCACGACCTTATAAAGAATCGTGAACGTATCTCCCTCCTGATTGCAGACGGAGATCGGGCGGCGGAGGAAAAATCCGTCCAGACGGAGATTTACGAACTGACCGGGTGCGGTCATGTCCGAGGTGTCGCCTTCGAGAATCATTTCGTACATATCCCGCGTCAGAGCGCGGTTTGATTTGACCGTATACAGAGCCTGCTTCATTCGTTTGCACCCTTGCTGTCGATGGTGGAGATACGGAGCGTCGTCTCCTCAAGAACGTCGAGCAGAACGCGCACGGTATCAAGCGAGGTGAACATCGTCACGTTGTTCTCGATCGCACAGCGGCGGATTTCGTAGCCGTCGGCCTGCTCATTCAGCGATCCGACATCGCGCGTGTTGATAACGTAGGAGATATGTCCCTGACGGATTGCCTCGGGGATGTCCTCGCTGTTGTCGGAGATTTTTTGGCGGACGCGCGTGCGGATGCCGTGCTCTTTGAGGAATTTCGCCGTGCCGGTCGTTGCCTCAATATTGAAGCCGAGATCGTAGAAACGGCGGATCAGCGGCAGAGCCTCCTCCTTGTCGCGGTCGGTGATCGTAACGAGGACGGTGCCGTAGTTGAGCAGCTGCATACCGGATGCCTGGAGTGCCTTGTATACCGCGCGGTTGAGTCGGTCATCGTAGCCGATTGCCTCACCGGTGGATTTCATTTCGGGGGAGAGGTACGCATCCAGACCGCGGATCTTCGAGAAGGAGAACACGGGGACCTTGACGTACCAGCGCTTTTTCTCAGCGGGATAGAGGTCGAAAATACCCTGTTCCTTCAGCGTTTTGCCGAGGATAACGTTCGTCGCAATATCGGCAAGGCTGTAGCCCGTTGCCTTGGAAAGGAACGGAACGGTACGGGAAGAACGCGGGTTTACCTCGATGATGTACACATCATCCTTGTCGTCCACGATGAACTGGATGTTGTAAAGACCGACGATGCCGATGCCGAGACCGAGCTTTTTCGCGTAGTCAAGGATGATGCCCTTCACGCGGTCAGAGATACTGAAGGACGGATACACGCTGATGGAGTCACCGCTGTGAACGCCGGTGCGCTCAACGAGCTCCATGATGCCGGGGACGAAAACATCGCGGCCGTCACAGATGGCATCAACCTCAACTTCCTTACCGATGACATACTTGTCAACGAGAACGGGCTTGTCTTCGTCAATCTCAACGGCGGTGCGCAGATACTGGCGCAGCTGCTCCTCAGAGGAGACGATCTGCATGGCTCTGCCGCCCAGAACGAAGCTGGGACGTACCAGCACGGGATAACCGATAGCCTCGGCGGCGGCAACGCCGTCCTCGATATTGGTGACAGCGCGGCCCTCGGGCTGGGGTATGTTCAGCTCCTCAAGGATCTTCTCAAAGCTGTCACGGTTCTCGGCCCGCTCGATAGCCTCGCAGTCGGTGCCGATGATCTTCACGCCGCGGTCCTCCAGAGGCTGGGCCAGATTTATTGCGGTCTGGCCGCCCAGAGAGGCAATGGCACCCTCGGGATTTTCAAAGTGCATGATGTTCATGACATCCTCGGTGGTGAGGGGCTCAAAGTAAAGCTTGTCGGCGGTGGTATAGTCGGTGGAGACAGTCTCGGGGTTATTGTTGATGATTATTGCCTCGTAGCCGGACTTCTTGATGGTCTGCACGGCGTGGACGGTGGAGTAGTCAAACTCAACACCCTGACCGATGCGGATGGGGCCTGCGCCCAGAACCACCAGCTTGTCCTTATCGGTGACAACAGACTGGTTCTCGCCGGTGTAGGAGGAGTAGAAGTAAGGAATATATGCGTTGGTGTGGCAGGTATCCACCATTCTGTAAACGGGGAAATAGTTGAAGTAGCAGCGCAGCTTGTATATCTCAAGCTCGCTCTTGTTCCAGAGCTTGGCGATATACTTATCGCTGAAGCCCATCTTCTTTGCCTCAAGAAGGGTATCGGGATTACCCACATTGTTGGCAAGCTTTTCTTCAAGGCGGACTATCTTCTGGATAGACTCAATAAAATAGGGGGTGATTTTGGTTATGTCATGGATGGACTCAATGCTCTCACCGCGGCGGAGAAGCTCAGCCACGGCAAAGATGATGTCGTCGCGGGTGTCGGCGATATACTCGCGCAGTTCTTCCTCGGTAAAGTAATCAAACTTTGCCATGTGGAAATGGCACACGCCGGTTTCCAGAGAGCGGACAGACTTGAGCAGGCACTCCTCCAGGTTGGAGCCGATGCCCATAACCTCGCCGGTGGCCTTCATCTGGGTGCCCAGCTTGTTGTTTGCAGTGGCAAACTTATCAAAGGGGAAGCGGGGCATCTTGGCCACGATATAGTCAAGGCGGGGCTCAAAGGCAGCATTGGTGTTGGCAATGGCAATATCCTCAAGGGCCATGCCCACAGCGATCTTGGCGGTGACTCTGGCGATGGGATAGCCGGAAGCCTTGGAGGCCAGAGCGGAAGAACGGGAGACGCGGGGATTTACCTCGATGAGGTAATACTCGGAGGAGTGGGGATTGAGGGCAAACTGGACATTGCAGCCGCCTTCGATCTTAAGCTCGCGGATTATCTTGATGGCAGAATCGTTGAGCATCTTCAGGTCATGGTCATTGAGAGTGAGAATGGGAGCCACAACCATGGAGTCACCGGTATGGACACCGACAGGGTCGATATTTTCCATTCCGCAGATGGTGATGGCATGGTCCTGTGAGTCGCGCATGACCTCAAACTCGATCTCCTTATAGCCCTTGACGCTCTTTTCAATGAGCACCTGATGCACAGGAGAGAGCTTGAATGCGTTCAGGCCGATCTCGTAGAGTTCTTCTTCATTGTTGGCAAAGCCGCCGCCGGTGCCGCCCAGAGTGAAGGCAGGACGCAGAACAACAGGATAGCCGATGCGCTCGGCAGCTTCCTTGGCCTCTTCGATGGAGTAGGTGATTTCGGAGGGGATGACAGGCTCACCTATGGACTCACACAGTTCCTTGAACAGCTCACGGTCCTCGGCACGCTCAATGCTCTCGCTGCGGGTGCCCAGCAGCTCAACGCGGCATTCCTTCAGAACGCCCTTCTTCTCCAGCTGCATTGCAAGGTTCAGACCGGTCTGACCGCCGAGGCCGGGGATAATTGCATCGGGGCGCTCATAGCGCAGGATCTTTGCCATATATTCAAGAGTCAGAGGCTCCATATAG
>JAFQKV010000081.1 GCA_017414715.1 Clostridia bacterium | reverse complement strand
TCCACCATTCATCCCATGTTCGTCAAGATCCTCATCGACCGTCTGAAGGCGCTCGGCGGCAAGGTGTTTATCACAGACCAGATCGTCGGCAACGCCCGCGCCCGCGGCTATACAGAGGAATATCTCGGCTGTCCCATCGTTCCCGCCTGCGGCTGCACGGAAAAATACGCCTATGAGCGCACGGTGGATTACAAGACTTTCCACCACGTGGATGTTGCCGGTCACATTGCCGATGCGGACGTGCTGGTCAATCTCTCCCATGTCAAGGGTCACGGTGTCTGCGGCTACGGCGGCGCTGTGAAGAACATTGCCATGGGCTGCGTCAGTACCCGTACCCGTCACGAGATTCACGGGCTTGAGGGCGGTATCCACTGGGATGCCGCAAAGTGCCTGCACTGCGATGCATGCATTGCAAACTGCAATCACGATGCATGCCATTTTGATGAAAACGGTGTGTTCAAATACAATTTTCATGACTGCACCCTTTGTCAGCACTGCGTCAAGTCCTGTCCCACCGGTGCCATCACCGCCACAGCAAACCAGTACCGCGATTTTCAGACGGGCATGGCACTCTGCACGCAGAAATGTCTTGAGCATTTTGGCAAAGGCGATGTTTTCTACATCAATTTCCTGACCAATATGACCATCCTTTGCGACTGCTGGGGCTTTACAACTCCGAATATCGTTCCCGATATCGGTATCTGCGCAGGTACGGACATCGTCGCCATCGAGCAGGCCTGTCTCGATCTCATCCGGGTGGAGGATTTCCTGCCTGCCGGCGTTCCCGTCGGCTATGAGATGGGCACTGAAGGGCATCTGCTGCAGCGCATCCACGGTAAGGATCCCTTCATCCAGCTGGAGGAGCTGGAAAGGATCGGCATGGGCAGCCGTGAGTATGAGCTGCATGAAATCAAGTAAAACACCGTAAGGAGAAAGATAAAAATGGCTAATAACCTGCAGATCGGCGTTATGGTGGACTCTTTCCGCCTCTCCACGAAGGAAGGCATCCGTAAGGCTGCCGAGATCGGCGCAAAGGGCGTGCAGATCTACGCCGTCGCCGGCGAATTCACCCCGGAGAATCTCACAGCCGCAGACATTCGCGAATACCGTTCTCTTCTGGATTCGGAAGGTCTTGCCGTTTCCGCACTCTGCGGTGACCTCGGCGGCCACGGCTTCACCGATCCCGCCGAGATCCCCAATACCATCGAGCGTTCCCGCCGCATCGCGCATCTCTGCGCGGAGCTTGGCGGCAAGGTCATCACCACCCATATCGGCGTGGTTCCCTCCGACCCGAATCATCCCCGCTATGCCGTCATGCAGGAATCCTGCGAGATGCTTGCCCGCGCCGCAAAGGAAGAGGGCAGCCTCTTTGCCATCGAGACCGGTCCCGAGACCCCCGAGGTGCTCTGCGGCTTCCTGGACAGCCTGACCACACCCGGTGTCGGTGTCAACTATGACCCCGCAAATCTCGTCATGGTCACCGGAAGCGACCCCGTCAAGGGTGTCTATACCCTCGGAAAATACATCTATCATACCCATGCCAAAGATGGCGTGCGTCTCAAGACCGTTGATCCCGAGATCCTCTACGGCGTATGGTTTGCCGAAGGCGGCATCGGCGACAACCGTCTGGAGGATTACTTCCTTGAGACCCCCCTCGGTCAGGGCGGCGTTGACTTTGACGGCTGGATCCGTGCACTTCGCGACATCGGTTATGAGGGTTTCCTCACCATCGAACGCGAGGTCGGTGCCGACCCTGCTGCAGACATCGCCATGGCTGCCGATTTCCTGAGAAGCAAACTGTAAAAAGGGAGATATGAAAATGAAGGAAATTTTCCTCTATGCAAAGGATGAGCGCGGTCTCTCGGATGCTGAGATCAGTGCTGCGCTGGATGAATTTCTCGCCCAATGTGACAAACGCGACCGCGCGCTTCTCCTGCCCCCGGATTTCACACGCATGCATTCCGGTGCCGGCAAGATCGCAAATATGCTTTATCACAAGCTGGAAGGTGCCGATGTGGACGTTATGCCCGCCCTCGGCACCCACGTTCCTGTCTCTGAGGAGGAGAAGACCCGCTTCTTCGGCGATATCCCCTCCGACCGATATCTGATCCACAACTGGAAGACGGAGGTCGAAAGCCTCGGTGAAGTGCCCGCAGATTTTGTCCGTGAGGTCTCCGAGGGCATTCTTGATGAGCCCTTTGAGGTCGAAGTCAACCGCGCTCTTATCCACGGCGGCTACGACATGATCCTTTCCATCGGTCAGGTCGTCCCTCACGAGGTCGTCGGCATGGCCAACTACACCAAGAATCTGCTGGTGGGCGTTGGCGGCAGCCGCTTCATCAATAAGTCCCACCTGCTCGGTGCCATGTACGGCATGGAGCGTATCATGGGCCGCGACCACTCCCCCGTCCGCAAGGTTTTTGACTACGCAGAGCAGAATTACCTTTCCAAGCTTCCCCTCTACTACATTCTGACAGTTACCACCAACACTCCCGAGGGCATCGCCATCCACGGTCTCTTTATCGGCTCCTCCCGCAAGCCCTTTGAGGCGGCGGTAAAGCTTTCGCAGCAAAAGAACCTCATCTTTATGGACAAGCCCTTCCGCAAGGTCGTTGTTTATCTTGATCCCGATGAGTTCAAGAGCACATGGCTTGGCAACAAGGCAGTTTATCGGACCCGTATGGCCATCGCCGCCGGCGGTGAGCTCATCGTTCTCGCCCCCGGTGTCAAGATGTTCGGCGAAGATGCCGAAAACGACCGTCTTATCCGCAAATTCGGCTATACCGGACGCGAGCATATCCTCGACCTTTTCCGCAAGGAAGAGGAATTGCAGAAGAATCAGTCGGTGGCTGCGCATCTTGTGCACGGATCCTCCGACGGACGCTTCTCCATCACCTACTGCACCACCCATCTTTCCCGCGAGGAGATCGAGGGCGTAGGCTTTGCCTGGGAGGATTATGCCGAGGCTGCAAAACGCTATGATCCCAAAAAACTTCACAACGGTTACAACACCCTGCCCGACGGCGAGGAAGTTTTCTTCATTGAGAATCCTGCCCTCGGTCTTTGGGCAGATAAATCCAAATTCGAATAATCGGAGGAAATTATCATGGCAGTAACACTGATCAAAAACGGTAAGGTCATCACCCCGTTCCGTATGCTCAAGGACGGCTATGTTGTTGTTGAGGACGGAATCATCCGCGATGTGGGCACCGGTGAGCCCGGCGCTCTCGGCGCACATGATACCGTGGATGCCGGCGGTCTTTATGTCTCTCCCGGCTTTATCGATATCCACACCCACGGCGGCGGCGGATATGACTATATGGACAACGACGTGGAGTCCTACCACGGCGCTGCCCGCACCCATCTGTGCTTTGGTACCACCACCATCGTTCCCACCACCCTCACCAGCACCAACGAGGAGCTGAAGCTTTCCCTCGAGACCTTCAAGAAGGCAAAATATTTGCCGCACGACGGTGCATACCTCCACGGTCTGCATCTGGAGGGCCCTTACTTCAGCATGGCAAACAAGGGCGCACAGGATCCCCGTTATATCCGTGATCCCAAGCCCGAGGAATACAACGAGATCCTCTCCTGGTCCGATGAGATCGTCCGCTGGTCCATCGCGCCCGAGCTTCCCGGTGCCCTTGCCCTCGGCCGTGAGTTGCGCCGCCGCGGTATCGTTGCTTCCGCCGGTCATACAGATGCAGAGTGCTGCCAGGGTCTTGAGGCCTTTGAGCACGGCTTTACCCTGCTGACCCACTTCTACTCTGCCATGCAGGGCTGCCGCCGCATCAACGCCTTCCGCCACGCAGGTATGGTCGAGGCCGGTTACCTGATGGACGAGTGCGATGTTGAGATCATTGCCGACGGCTGCCACCTGCCCGAGGACTGCCTGCGTCTCATCTACCAGACCAAGGGTGCTCAGCACATCTGCCTCATCACCGACTCCCTTCGTCCCGCAGGCACCGATGTTAAGGAAAGCATCATCGGCAGCAAGAAGAACGGCAACCCCGTCATCATTGAGGACGGCGTAGCAAAGCTGCCCGACCGCTCTGCCTTTGCTGGCTCCGTTGCCACCACCAACCGTCTCGTCCGCAACATGATCGAGCTTGCTGATGTGCCTCTCACCCAGGCTGTCCGTATGGCCAGTGCCACCCCCGCCCGTGTCATGGGCATGACCAACAAGGGCCGCATTTCTCCCGATTATCAGGCAGATATCCTCTTCTTCGATCAGAACATCGATGTCTCCGCAGTCTACCTCAAGGGCGAGCTGAAATTTTCCAAATAAAACCAATCTGCAGCGCGGATGCGAACCCTAAAGACGGTCCGCATCCACGCTGCTATTTTTTAAAACAGAGAGGAAAACGATATGAGCACCTATCGTATGGAAGAACAGAAGATCTCCCGGATCCTGCAGGATCTCGAAAAACTCATCCATGTTTTTCCGGAAACCGTCACCGATGTCGCCATCGCAGATGCCGATTGCCCCACAGTGGATTCTGCCGCCGAGCTTGATTTTCGTCCCTTCAACCCGAAGATCGAGCACTGGGCTCTTGATCGCGACGTATACCAGACCTTCCGCATTCGTCTTTCCGTGCCGGAGCAGCTTGCCGGACTTCCCGTAAATCTTAACATCGTTACCGGCCGCGAAAACCGCTGGAACGCCCGCAACCCCCAGTTTATCGTCTTCGTCAACGGCCACATCAAGCAGGCTCTTGACACCAACCACAGCGATATTCTTCTCTCCTCCTGCGGTGCAGCCGGCGAGACCTATGAGATCATCTGCGAGGGCTGGTCCGGACTTGAAGCCTGCGACTGTGTCTTTGTTCCCACCCTCTCCGGCATCCGCCGCGAGGTCGAGGGTCTTTATTACGACCTGAAGGTCGGCCTCGAGGCCGCACGCATTTTGGAGGACCGCGACGGTGTCCGCAACGATGAGCTGCGCGCCCTTGTGGGCATCTGCAATCTTATCGATTTCCGCGATCCCGGAAGCGAAGCCTTCCTCGCAAGCGTTACCCGTGCCCGTGAGGCAGCAAAGAAGGACTTCTACGACCGATTTGCCGGCAGCGACGTGACCGTACACTGCATCGGCCATACCCACATTGATGTTGCCTGGATGTGGCGTCTGTGCCATACCCGCCGCAAGGCCTGCCGCTCCTTCTCCACCGTTACCGAGCTGATGGAGCAGTATCCCGACTATCTTTTCTCCTCCAGCCAGCCCCAACTGTATGCCTTTATCAAAGAGGATTATCCCGAGCTCTACGAAAAGATCAAAGCCCGCGTCTCCGAGGGGCGATTTGAACCGGAAGGCGCCATGTGGGTCGAGGCTGACTGCAATATGACCTCCGGCGAAAGCTTTGTCCGCCAGCTGATGCTGGGTAAGCGTTTCTTCCGGGATGAGTTCGGCTGCGAGAACCACATCCTGTGGCTGCCCGATGTATTCGGCTATTCCTCCGCTCTGCCCCAGATCCTGAAGAAAAGCGGCGTGGACTGCTTCATCACCTCCAAGATCAGCTGGAACGAGTACAACCGCATGCCGCATGACACATTCATGTGGCAGGGCATTGACGGAACCGAGATCCTGACTGCCTTCCACACCATGCCGAGCGTACATCAGGCACGCGATAACTTCTATGCAACCTATAACGGAAAGCCTATCCCCGAAACGGTTTCCCGCACCTGGGAAGCCTATGCGGATAAGGATCTCAGCCGCGACGTGCTGGCCTCCTACGGTTACGGTGACGGCGGCGGAGGCCCCACCCGTGAAATGCTGGAATACATGCGCCGCATGGAAAAGGGTCTCCCCGGTGTTCCCAAGGTGAAATTTGCCACCAAGGACGGCTTTGTAAAGACCCTGCAGAAGAACGTAAAGGGCAAGGAGCTCCCCAAGTGGGTGGGTGAGCTTTATATGGAAATGCACCGCGGCACCTTCACCACCATGGGCCGCAACAAGCGCTGGAACCGCGAGGCCGAGCGCGCCCATCAGGATGCAGAGTTTACCGGCGTATTCTCCGATATCGTCCTTGGAACAGAGAATTATCCCCGCGAGGTCATCGACCGCGGCTGGGAGTGCATTGCCCTCAACCAGTTCCACGACATCATCCCCGGCTCCTCCATCCGCGAGGTATATGAGGATTCCAAGGAACAGTACGAAACCATCCTCTCCGATGCCCGCGGTGCTATCAGGAATGCAGAAAGCGCCATCAGCGCAGCTGTTACCGCCGACGGTGACGGTCTTGCCGTCTTTAACCGCACCGGTCACGTTGCATCCGACGTTGTAGAGGCCGACATTCCCTCCGAAGTTACCGCCATGTGCGATGTGCGCGGAAAGCTTCATCCCGTACAGCGTGACGAAGCAGGTAAGGCCTACTTCTATGCGGCTAACGTTCCCGCCCTCGGTTACGCGGTCTTCACCTACGTGACGGATGCGGACTATGCTCCCACACAGCCCCTGACCGCAAACGAGCGCGGTATGATCGGCCGTTTCGCACGTCTGCGCTTTGACAAGAGCGGTAACCTCTCCTCTGTCTACGACAAGAGGGCTCACCGAGAAGTGCTCAAATCCGGTGAAAAGGGTAACCGCATCGTCGCCTTTGAGGACCGCCCGAGCGCCCACGATGCCTGGGATATTCCCATTTATTATTCCGACAAGGCCTATCCGCTGGATACCGTTGCCTCCTTCCGCGTAACCGCCTGCGGACCGGTTTACTCCGAGGTTGAGATCGTCAAGCCCTACATGCAGAGCACCGTCTGCCAGCACATCCGCATGTATGCCGATATGCCCCGCATCGATTTCCGCACCACGGTCGACTGGAAGGAAGCAAACACCCTCTTAAAGTGCATCTTCCCCGTGGATGTGCACGCAAACTCCGCCGATTACGATATCCAGTTCGGTAATGTCACCCGTCCCACCCATTGGAACACCTCCTGGGAGTACGCAAAGTTCGAGGTTGTGGCGCATAAGTGGGCCGACCTTTCCGAGCAGGGCTACGGTGTGTCACTGCTGAACAACTGCAAATACGGACATGCCATCAAGGACGGTGTCATGCAGATCTCTCTGCTGCGCTCCCCCACCTATCCCAACCCCGATGCGGATAAGGAAGTGCATCACTTCACCTATTCTCTGCTGCCGCATGCCGGCGGCTGGCGTGAGGGCGGCACCGTGGATGCGGCCTACACCCTCAACGATCCCTTCACCGCCCATCCCGTCACCGCAGGCGAAGGAAAGCTTCCCGCTGCCCTGTCCTTTGTCTCGGCAGATGCAGCAAACGTCATGATCGACACCGTCAAATTCTCCGAGGACGGCCGCGATATCATCGTCCGCCTCTATGAATTTGAAAACCGTCGCAGCGAAGTGTCACTCACCACCTTTGCGGACGTCTGTGAGGCCTTTGACTGCGACCTGATGGAAAATAACGAGGCTGCTCTCACCGTGAAGAACGGTAAGATCACCCTTTCCGTCAAGCCCTACGAGATCAAGACCGTCCGCCTCCGCACGAAATAACAGTACGATCCCCCGGCAGAATGAACTGCCGGGGGCAGCCTGTCGAGAAACCCAGTTGCGGATCAAGCCGCAGCTGGGTTTTTAACCAATATGGTGGAAAAACATAGGCTGAGTAAGTAAGAATGTAAGTTCTTCCATTTCCATTTTGCCAGTTTTTTGAGGTTCATAGCAACAAATTTAAGCTTCACCCAGTTCGTTACCTGGGCCAAGCCTCTGTATTGTGTATAACGCATTGCGTGTTTTTCTTTTGCATCCGCAAAGACCCGTTCAATCGTTTCCTTACGCTGCTTGTCTAAATCACTGTAC
>JAFQKV010000080.1 GCA_017414715.1 Clostridia bacterium | reverse complement strand
GAGCTGGGGCTTGGTGCCGGGCTTGAACTTGTAAGCGCCGTGGCTGGTGCCGATGGCGATGGCGAGGGAGTCAACACCGGTCTTGGTGACGAACTCCTCGACCTCATCGGGACGGGTGTAGGAGGAATCCTCCTCGGAGACGTTGACATCGTCCTCGATGCCGGCCAGACGGCCGAGCTCACCCTCGACAACGACACCCTTGGAGTGGGCATACTCAACGACCTTGCGGGTCAGAGCGATGTTGTCCTCGAAGGAATGCTTGGAACCGTCGATCATAACGGAGGTGAAGCCGCCGTCGATGCAGGACTTGCAGATCTCGAAGTCCTCACCGTGGTCAAGGTGGACGCAGATGGGCAGGTCGGTGTCCTCAATGGCAGCCTCGATGAGCTTCATGAGGTAAACGTGCTTGGCGTACTTGCGGGCGCCGGCGGAAACCTGCAGGATAAGAGCGGAGTCAAGCTCCTTGGCAGCCTCGGTGATGCCCTGGACGATCTCCATGTTGTTGACGTTGAAAGCGCCGATGGAGTAGCCGTTGGCATAGGCGTGCTTGAACATTTCTTTGCTGGAAATCAAAGCCATGATAGTACATCTCCTATTTTTAAAGATTTCTACTCTATATTTTAACACATCCTTCCGTAAAATCAAGAGGAAACCGCACGCGGCGAAAGATTTGTTGATTTTGACAGTAAATTTTGCTGTACCCCAAAGCAAAAGTATGATATTGTATATATGGTAAAGTATAAATCTTTCATGGAGGTACCGATACAAATGTCTTCTCCCTTTCTTCCTGCAGATATTCTGCTGCCCCGCGATGCAGATATGAATAAGTGGGCCTGTGTTGCCTGCGATCAGTACACATCCGAGCCCGCCTACTGGGCCGCGGCGGATGCCCACGTCGGCAACGCGCCCTCTGCCCTGCGTGTTGTCCTGCCGGAGCTCTATCTCAACGCCGCCGACGTTGCCGCCCGCGAGGAGGCCGTGCTCGACCGCATGGGTGAGTATCTCTCCGGTGAGCTTTTCGACGTGGTGGAGAATTCCTTTATTTTCATTGAGCGCACCCTGCGCAGCGGTGCCCTGCGCCGCGGTCTCGTGGGTATGCTCGATCTGGAGACCTACAACTACGGCGAGGGTGTCAAGCCCGCCGTGCGCGCCACGGAAGGTACCGTGCTCTCCCGCATCCCCCCGCGTCTGCGCATCCGCAGCCGCGCAAGCCTGGAGCTTCCCCACGTCATGCTGCTCATCGACGATCCCGACGACACCGTTCTCTCCGCCGCCGAAAAGCGGGCCGGCGAGATCGTCTACGAGTTCCCTCTGATGCAGGATTCCGGCTCCATCCGAGGCCGCCGCGTCTGCGGCGATGCCGCGACGGACGTGATCGCCGCCATTGATGCCTTCGGCGATCCGGATGCCTTCGCAGCCCGTTACGGCATTGCAGGTGAGCCCGTTCTGCACATCGCCGTGGGTGACGGAAACCATTCCCTTGCCACCGCAAAGGCCCATTACGAGAACCTGAAGGCCGAGCTTGGCGAGACAGCTCTGGATCATCCCGCCCGCTATGCCCTCTGCGAGCTGGTCAACCTGCACGATTGCTCTCTGGAGTTCGAGCCCATCCACCGCATCATCACCGACACAGATCCCGCCGCCCTGCTTGCCGCCTTTGAGGCCGCCTGCGGCGCACGCCGCGGTACCTCCGCAGGTCAGAATCTGGAGGCCGTGATCGGCGGTGAGCGCATTGCCTACACCGTGGAGAACCCCACCGAGCCCCTCTGCGTCGGCACGCTGCAGAAATTCCTTGACGGATACCTCGCCGGAAGCTCTGCCGAGATCGATTACATTCACGGTGACGATGTCGTACTCTCCCTCTCCCGTGCGGAGAATTCCATCGGCTTCCTGCTGCCTGCCATGGCAAAGGAGGAGCTCTTCCCCGCCGTGGTTCGCGGCGGCGCACTTCCCCGCAAAACCTTCTCCATGGGCGAGGCTGCCGACAAGCGCTTCTACGTGGAGGCGCGCCGCATTGTCCGCTGAGAACGAAAGGATTCACGCATGGAACAGCTTTTATCCAAAAAAGGGTTTATCTGCGATATGGACGGTGTCATCTATCACGGCAACCGTCTCCTCCCCGGTGTCAAGGAGTTTGTGGATTTCCTTTACCGGGAGAATAAAAAGTTTCTCTTTCTGACCAACGGCTCCGGCCGTTCCCCCCGGGAACTGCAGCAAAAGCTGGCACGCATGGGCCTCGAGGTGGACGAAAGCCATTTCTACACCTCCGCCCTCGCCACGGCAAGGTTTCTCTCCACCCAGTCCCCCGGCTGCACCGCCTACGTTATCGGTGAGCCGGGCCTCTACAACGCCCTGTACGATGCCGGCATCACGCTCAACGACGTTGATCCCGATTACGTGGTGGTTGGCGAAACCGTCAATTACAACTACGATGCCATCTGCCGCGCCGTGCACCACGTTTTTCGCGGCGCGCGCCTCATCGGCACAAATACCGACCTCACCGCCCCGCTGGAGGAGGGTATCGTGCCTGCCTGCCGCGCCCTCATCTCCCCCATTGAAAAAACCACCGGCGTTTCCGCCTATTACATCGGCAAGCCCAATCCTCTCATGATGCGCACGGGTCTGCGGATGCTCGGCGTACATTCCGATGAGGCCGTTATGATCGGCGACCGCATGGATACCGACATCATTGCCGGCATCGAATCCGGCCTTGACACCGTCCTGGTCCTCACCGGTGTCACCAATAAGGACAATTACCGCCTCTATCCCTACCGCCCACGCCTCATTCTCAACGGCCTCTGCGATATTCCCGGCGGAAAACCCGTAAGTTTCTGATTTGCAGCACAAAAAAATCACCGCTTTCCGAAAAGAAAGCGGTGATTTTTTTCGAAATTCAATATCAGCCGACAAACACGTCGTAGATGACGCGGATGGCTTTTTCGTAATGCTCCTCGGCGACACCGACGATGATGCTCATCTCGTTGACGCCCTGGTCCAGCATAATGATGTTGACACCGGCACGGCCAAGCTCGGTCATAATGGTGGCGGCGGTGCCGTGGCGCTTTGCCATGTTGCGGCCGACAATGGCAATGAGGGCGATGTGATCCACAACCTCGACGGAGTCGGTGCTGACCGCCGCCTGCAGGCCGCGGCTCACGTCCTCATGGGAAAGACCGTTGAGCTTGGAATCCTCCACCACGACGGACATGTTGTCGATGCCGGTGGGAATATGCTCGATGGAAATACCGTTATCCTCAAAGAAGGACAGCACGCGGCGGACGTAGCCGACGTCGTTGTTCATGAGGTTTTTCTCAACGAAATAGGCGCAAAAGCCCTTCTTGCCGGCGATACCGGTGATGGTATAGGGCGAATCCTCCGATGCGGCAGGAAGGATCATGGTGCCGGGAGCGGTGATGTCGTTGGTGTTGCGGACGTTGATGGGAATACCGGGCTCCTTGACGGGGAACACTGCCTCGTCGTGGAGAACATTTGCACCCATGTAGGAAAGCTCACGCAGCTCGCGGTAGGTCAGCTGCTTGATGACCTTGGCCTCGGCGATCATGCGGGGATCGACCATGAGCACGCCGGGCACATCCGTCCAATTTTCATAAAGATCGACGGAAGCGCCGCGGGCGATGATGGAGCCGGTGATATCCGAGCCGCCGCGGGAGAAGGCCTTGATGCGGCCGTTGGGCAGCACACCGTAGAAACCGGGGAAAACATAGTTTTTGCCGTCGGCGACCCTGTCAGCCACGGCGGCGTAAGTTTTGTCGCAATCAAGTTTGCCGTTGTTGCCAAAGAAAATGAGCTCGGAGGCATCGGCAAACTCATAGCCGAGATACTCCGCCATCAGAAGGCCGTTGATATACTCGCCGCGGCTGACGATGTAATCGTAGCCCGCGCCGCGTTTGACATCGGAACGGATGGTCTCAAAGACCTCGGCAAGCGGGGTCTTGAGGGAGAGGGTCGCTGCGATTTCCTCATATCTTGCCCGGATATCGGCAAGCTGGCGGTCAAATTCCGCCTCGCTGCCGCTCTGGCTGAGGGCAATGAGCATATCGGTGACCTTGATATCTCCGGAGAAACGCTTTCCGGGGGCGGAAACCACAACGTATTTTCTCGCGGCATCGGCAAGGACGATCTCCCTGACCTTGGCAAACTGACCGGCATCGGCCAGAGAGGTACCGCCGAATTTCGCGACGAGTCGTCTGTTCTGCATGGGTTATGATACTCCTTTAGGAAAATTACTTATTTGAAAAGGCGCAGGGCGTTGACACTGCTGCCAAGAGGACGAAGCTCGGGCAGGGCAGCTTCCATAACGGAATCGGCGATCTCGCCGGTGACAACAGCAAGGGTTCCGGTCTTAAGACCGTCACAGTCCACGGGGGTGAGTTCACCGAGCAGGGCAGCAGCCTTTTCTGCCGCTCCCTCCGCAGCATCGGAGATGCGCAGGCAGAAACGGTTTTTGAGCTCACCGGCATTGCGGACAAAGCCGGGCTTTTCCTCGCTCCACTCAATGTACTTACGGGCCTTGAAGTGCTTTGCAACATCCATCACATCTGCCACAACGGCACTGGCCGTGGGCAGCTTGCCCGCGCCGCGGCCGTAGAACATGACCTCATCGATGGCATTGCCTTCGATGACGATGGCGTTGAACACGTCGTCCACCCCGGCGATGGGAGTTCCCTCCGCAATCATGTGGGGCGCAACATAGACGAAGATACGGTCACCTTCCGTCTTGCGTGCAACACCCAGCAGCTTGACACGGCGGGAAAGGGCCTTCGCACAGAGGATATCCTCCTCGGTGATGGCAGTAATGCCCTCGGTGCGGACGAGCTCGGGAGAGATGTGGCTGCCGAAGGCCAGATCGGAAAGAATGGCGATCTTGCGGCAGGCATCCTTACCCTCGATATCTGCGGAGGGATCCTGCTCGGCATAGCCAAGGCGCTGGGCCTCCTTGAGGGTAACGTCAAAGGAAACGCCCTCCCGGGCCATGCGGGTGAGGATATAGTTGGTGGTGCCGTTGAGGATGCCGTAAACGGCAGTGATGACATTGGCACCGAGGCACTGGGTGAGGGGGCGGATGATGGGGATGCCGCCGCCGACGGAGGCCTCAAAAAGGTAATTGAGATTGCGCTCGCGGGCGATTCCGATAAGCTCGTGGCCGTGGGTCGCAACCAGCTCTTTATTGGAGGTAACGACATTTTTTCCGGCAAGCAGTGCGCGGCGGGTAAAATCATAGGCAACGCCCACACCGCCAATGGTTTCGACCACCACCTGAACCTCGGGGTCATTTTCGATGATGGAGAAGTCATGAATGATACGGTCCTCAAAGGGATCGCCGGGGAAATTCCGCACATCCAGGATGTATTTGACGGCGATCTCGTTTTTGATGCCGTTTTCGATGCTCGATTCGTTTTTATCGATGACTTCCGCCACGCCGCTTCCGACAACGCCGTAGCCGAGAATTGCAATATTGACCATGATCTTACTCTCCAATTTATATTGATTCGTGATTTCTTTATTCACCGGCAAGGATCTCAAGCTTGACGATGCCGGGGATCTTCCGGCCAAGCTCCAGCAGTTCTTCCATAGAGCTCTGCATCTTTCCCGTCCGGGCAGAAATGGTAACGGATGCTCTCCCGTCCACCGGAACGCTCTGATTGATGGTTACGATATTCGCTCCCGCGTCCGCAAAGGTGTTGAGGGTTTGGGAAAGCACCCCGGGCAGGTCCTCCAGAAGCAGAAGGAAGGTTACGATGCGGTCGGCCCTGGTGTCATAAAACGGCCGGAGGGCATCCCTGTATTTATAGAAAGCGCTGCGGCTGACACCCACCGCCTCGGTGGCTTCATTGACGCTTTTATACTTTCCGCAGGTCAGCCCTTGCTTGGCTTCAATAACTTTATGCAAAACCTGTGGCAATGCGTCGGCATTCATGATATAATATTGAGGCTTATTCAAATGCTTGGAGCCCTCCTTTCGCCATAATACTTTGTTGGACGGACAACTGTCTTCTCCGGGTGAACAATATCTTACCATTTTTTCTTTCCTTTGTCAATGCCGGAGGCCTCCAAATTCTCTTTTGTTTTCCCCGCATCTCATGTATAATGTAGATAAAGATACTCCGATACGAAAGGCGGTGACCCCTTCCTGTGCCAACCAACAAGCATCTTCGTTTTATTCTCATCCTGTTTTATGCAGCTCTCGCAGCAGCGGTGCTGTGGCTCTTTGTCCGCCATGCCCTCTGGCTTTTTCTTCCCTTTCTGATCGGCTTTGGGCTGTCAAGACTTCTTTTACGTCCGGTTGCCTTCCTCAACAAGCGCTTCCGCATCCCCGCCGGACTTTGCGCAGCCGTTCTGACGCTGATTCTTTGCGGCGGTGTCGGTACAGGACTGTATTTTGCCATCCGCGGCATTATCACCGGCGCAGTCAGCCTTGCTCAGAATCTTCTGGAATTTGTCACCGTTTTCGAGGCGCGTTTCTCCGATCTTGCGGTAAAGCTGGAAAGTTTTGAATTCCTGCAGGGGCTGGATCTTCGCGACAGCGCCATCTCTGCATTGAAATCCCTTGCCGGCTCCGGCCTGTCCGACAGCCTTCTGTCCGGTGTTCTGCGTACGGCCGGCTCCGTTCCGCAGATCCTGCTTTTTATTGTGGCCACCATTCTTTCCACCTTCTTCTTTGTGGCGGAGGATGCCGCGGTGCGCCGTTTTGTCCGAAGCCTTCTGCGGGAAAAGCTCCACAGCCGTATGCACCAGACCAAGGAGCTTCTCTTTACCGGTCTTTTCGGCTGGCTGAAGGCACAGGCAATTCTCGGCAGTGTCAACTTTATAGTATTGACCGTCGGCTTCTTTATCATCGGAAACCGCTATGCCCCCGTCATCGCCCTCATCATCGCCATTCTTGACGTTCTGCCCGTGCTCGGCAGCGGGACGGTGCTTATACCCTGGGCGCTGGTTACCCTGCTTATGGGCAATTATCGCTACGCCATCGGCTGCGCGGTGTTGTATATTGTGTGTATTTTTGTCCGGAATCTGTTGGAAAGCCGCATTGTCGGTCATCAGATCGGTCTGCATCCTCTCGTCACCCTCATTTCCATTTATGTGGGCTACTGTCTCTTCGGGGTCATCGGTATGTTCTTCGTACCGGTGGTGGTGTTGCTCGTGGTCAATTTCAACCGCTGGGGCTATATCCGCCTTTGGGAAAACGAAGTTCCGGCACCCGCGTCCGAAGCCGTAAAAGAAAAAGGAGCGGAATAATTCATTTCCGCTGATAAAAACAAGGGGCAGTTTTAGCGTGATACTTCGCTTGGAGTATCACGCTAAAACTGCCCCTTGTTTTTCTATCGCATGGCCTGCTCCCGCAGAAAATCCTCCAGCCTGCGCTTTTCCCGCTTGTATTCCTGCATCCGTTCCTCCAAATCGCCGTTGACGCGCTCATTTTTGACGCAGACGGCGATCTTTTCCGTGATCCCGCCGATGGCGTTGAGGTTTTTGAGCATAAGCAGCGTCCGTTCCCGCTCCCAGCTTGCGCGGTGCTCGCCCCGCGCCTCCATGCGCCGCAGAAGCCGCTGTACCAGATACAGCAGGATACCCGCCGTGAGGGATGGAATGACCGCCACCATCAAAGCGTTCAGAATATTCATGCTTTTTCCTCCACCCTTGCCTCAAAGGGCTTATCCGGTGTCCAGCTCACGGTATAGCCAAGTTTCTCGCAGACAGCCCGGAGAGGCACGTAGGTCACACCGTCCACTGCGTAGCCCTCGGCTTTGCCGCCGGGAAAATATACCTGCATCCGGTCGGCATCAATCAGCTCTTTCGGAACAGCGGGCAGTTCCACTCGCTTTCCGGCACGCAATTCTGCCGCCGAAAGGCCGCCGGTATATTCAAAATGCACGTATTCGCGGAAGCTCTTCCAGTCTCCTGCCCAGGAAAGTCCCAGTTTTTTTCCGATCGCGCCCACACGGCGCAAAAGATCCATATCATATTCGCTGTCCTTGCGATTGATAAACACGTCAAAAGCCATTCCAAAGACGTGCGGTCCGATATCCTTTGTGGCACTTTTCCCGTTTTGATAGCACCACGCCTGATATTCCGCATCCCGCAGGGTATTGGCAAATCCGAGCGGAATTCCCACCCCTGCACACTCTTCTTTCAGCCGCAGAGCGAGATAACGCACATAAGGCATCAGACAGTCAAGGCTCCGGGTTTTGAGCATCCTTCTCCCCTCCTCTTGCCGCGTCCACCAAGCCCTCACCGACAATATAGGCCACCAGCGATGCCGCTGCCCAAAGAATACAGCTCACCGCCTCGATCTCCCCGGAGGTACCGCAGTACGTAATAATTGCTGTCACAAACGAGATAAGTGCCGCCCAGAATTTTCTGCTGGTGAGCTTTTGTTTTACCGTTTCCTTCATCTTGTCCCTCCCGTCAGTCCACGATAAGCACCACGTCGCCCTCGGAAAGCTCCGGAATGGCATCGCTCGAGGTCAGGATGCTGATGTTTTTCACCGTCAGCGCAGAGGGTGCTCCCGCCGCTACAGTCAGCGTACCGCCCGCCGCCACCCGCGCGGTGCCGGAAAGCACTGCATTCGCCGCATCTGCCTTCTGCAGGGCAAGCTCACCGCGAAAGACGGTGCCGTCAAAGACAAACCGATAAGGCCTGTCAGCCTTCAGACATCCGGCCGGTATGTTTTCGCCATCATGCAGACACAGCGCGACGGGGACCAGTCCGTCGATTTTCAGCGTGGGTGCCTCACCGCAGTCGGTATGAAAGAGCACGACCAGCTCCATACCTCTGGAAAGAGCCGTAACCGACCGGCCGGTTTCTGCCGTGTATGCCGTATCGCTGCCGGCGGTTGAAATGCTCAACGGATGAATAAGCAGGCTGCTCATATGCGCATTGGCCCGCATTTTCAGAGCCTCGGGATTACCGGAAAGCTTTGCATCCGTCACCGTGCCGTCGGGGATGGTGCCTGCAGCAAAGTCGGTCAGATTCTGCGCAAGGTAGCACAACAGCTCCCATATACTCTTTCCGTCCGTGCCCTCAAGGTCGGTGAGCGCAGGACTTCCAATGTGTGCCGCACCCTCCCGCTCCAGCTCTGCAAGCAGGATCTCGGAGATGTATTCCCGCAGCTGTCCGTGGAGCAGATTGAGCATCCTTCGGGTATCCTCCTCGCTGTAAGGACGCGTGGGAAAGGTCTCCGCATCCATCCAGCCCCCGCCGGGGGTAAATTCAGGTCTTGTAAACGCCATAGTCTTCTCATCCTTTCTTTATTTTTCCGTCCGTGCCTCCGCGCCGCAAAACAGTTCCCTCAGCCCCTCCGGCACCCGCACGCAGGCGGATCGCACTTCTCTCCGCAGACCGTCCTTTTGGGCATACAGCAGGAACGGATGGTCAAATTCCCGCACGCAGCGATACCAGTACCCATCGAGGATACCGTCCGACGGCCATGCTCCCGCCTCAGCAGCAAACCTGCGCACAAGCTCGCCCGGTCCCGTCACCGTTGGTTTTTCCTTGCGATACACGGTAATGTTGTAGTACTGGATATAGTCCTCAACAGAAACGGCCCGTGTTCCCATCAGATAGGTGTTGAAATAGGTATATACCGTATAGTCATCACCGCTTTCAGTGTATACTTTGAAGGTTTTATACTCTCCGGCAGCAGCGAACTTCCCCGTTGTTTCATCAAAGGTATAGCTTGTGTACCCTTTGAGTTCTCTGTGTGTATAATACTGCACACCGACGGTCTCTTTTCTTTCGCCAATGGCATACCCGCCGGGCTTCTGCACCACGGTATACTGCTCATACAGATTCGTCCACACGTTCCGTCTCCTTTCCGGGCTCCGTGCCCATCATACATTCCACTCGGGGGAACCAGACCCGCTCACCGCGCCCGTCGTCATAGCAGAAGTGCATGGCCTCCGCAAGCTTTCCCCGCCGGCCGACCGATCCTTCCCTGCCGATGCGGATCATGCGCCCGTCGTCATAAAACTCCAGGCAGAACCAGTCGATGAGTTCATAGAGTTTTGCGAAGCCCCGCAGGCGGTCGGCGCGTTTGATCTCCCGCCGGGCATCCGCCCGGGCGTTGAGAAGCTCAATACCGCTGGCTGTCACCACGCGTTCCGGCTCCTCACCCATGGCGCTGTCAAAATTTCCCACCGTCCGCTCAATGAGGGCGGTGTAATGCTCTGCCATGGCAGTTCCCTCCGCGGCAGAGCTCATACCGTTGAGACGGCGAATCCGGTCAAAACGTCCCGGCCGCATGGTCACCACGGCACCGGGCTCGTTGGTCAGCTCCACACCATCGGCAAGGGCATCCTCCTCCACAATGAGCATGTCGTTTGCCATAAAGGCGCGGTTTTTCTCCGCCGTCATAAGCTCTCTGTCCGCCGCATCGATGAGGGGCAGGATAAATTCAAGCTCGGATATGTTCCAGATATTCCGCTCGTCCCGGATACGCCAGTACTGCACGAAGGGAAAGCTCCGGTTCTGCTCTCCCGTCCTCAGCCAGAAATCGGGAACAAACCGGATCTCCCGTCCGCCGATGAGCACGGAAAGAGCCACCCGATCCTCCGCCGTTCGAAAATAAAACTCCGTCACGGTGACACAGCCGTTACCGCCGCAAAGAGCAAGTCCCGGTACAGGATCCTCCTCCAGCAACAGCTTTTCACCCACTGCTCCCAGTCGTTTGAGATCCGCTGCAAAGGCGCGCCGCGCCTTTCTTCGGGTCATGGGATAGGTATGGATGAGATATTCGCCCTCCTGGATCTCTCCCGCCGATGGGTCGGGATATATCTGCCGGGGATCCACGTCCTCCACCCGGATATCACCGCCGTCTGCCGTGCCGGGATAGGGCAGGCTCTGATCCCAGCGCACCTTCCAGAAAGCATCGCCGTATTTCAGCAGCCGCCGTTCGTTTGCGGTATTGCGGCAATCCAGACGGTTGGCCTCCGCCACGTATTTTACGGCATATTCCCGTCGCGTGACCTCATCCGCCGCCATGCCGTCATCCCGCGCGGCAAAGTGAAAATCCGGCACCTCCGGCTCGATCTGGGATTCCACATGGATATACGCATCGGTAACGCAAAGCTCTCCGCCACCGTTCCGGCAGCGGTAGTAATCCTCAAACAGCTCCCATTTGCGTTCCCGCTCCATGCGGGCCTCCCGGGCGGCGGCAAAGCAGCTCTCTGCCATACGCTCCCGTTCCCGCACGGTCTCTGCCACCGCGTTCTTCATCTGTTCCTGCATGGTGTATCCTCCCCCTTTATCTCAAAAAATCCCGTTTTGTGCGCCGGAACGCAGACTCTGATGCCCGGATTTGTGTCTGCCGGGCACAGCGGCCGCCAGTCAGCTCTGCAAGCCCCGTCTTCCATATGCTCATCAGGCGGTCGGCCGCCTCCGGGTCCTCCTCGGACAGCAGCATCGCCGCCGCATAGTAGGGCAGCAGCCGCTGAACGCAGGCCTCCGTCTCCAGCTCCGTATCCTCCGGGGTGGACGCGTTGACCGCAGCAGGATATGCGCCGTATTCCAGCACGTAAAAGCCCGGCTCGGAGCTTGGGATCGATAGATTTCCGTCCAGATACCAGCGATATCCGCCGCACGCCTCGCCGTCCTTGGTCACACGGCCGAAGCGGTAATAGTCCTCCGGCGCGGGATACCAGGTTGCCCGGCTGTCGGCAGGGATCTCCGCATCGGAGGCAAAATTTTCTGCGTACAGAGCCGCATCCCGTACAAGATAGCGATATCCGCCGGCAAACCGCAGACGCAGGCGGCGGGCATTTCCCTCCACCCTGCCGCAGTAGCGCACAAATTCATCTCCCGTATCTCCCGACAGAGTACGCAGCACCTGCCAGCGCAGCTCACCGCTCTGCTCAAGATACACCGTAAAGTTTCCCATCACACGGAAGCTGAAGGCGCGCACGTCCGTCGCCTCCACGATGATGTCCTTATCCGCATGAATGAGGATACCGCTGTTTCCCTTTGCCCGGTTTTTAGGCGGATAATGGGCAATCTCCCGACGGCGCCACACGGGACAGATCTCCGCCGCAGCCCGCTGGGCATCGTCGATAAGCTCCGGCAGCCGCAGCCGCCAGTCCGCCGTGTCGCTCTCTGTTTCCGAAAGCCTTTTGCCCATGTAGGAATACTCTCCCATAAGCTTTAATGCTCTTGTTTTGGCCTCACCCAAGGTCATGATTTTTCCTCCTCGTTCATTATTTTACCTGTCCCACCGTCCGATACCGATAGATGACGGAGCACACGTTCATCTCCCGGTCCGGCGCATCGCAGGAAAACTCCATACCAAAGAGCATCACCCGGCGGCGATGGGGACGCAGACGAACCGTCTTTTGAAAATTGACCGCCTCCAGCGTGAAATCCGCAAGATCCCAATGGGAAAGATCAAAGGACACCGCCCTGATCTCCCGCTCCATTGGTGTTCCTGCCGCCTCCCGTTCGGTGACACAGGCCGCCTCCAGCGCATTGTTGACATCTCCGCGGACCGTGACGTAGGCAAACAGCACGTTCTTATACCGGTCCGGGAAGCCAAAATCCCGCAGCGGAACCCGGATACGGGAAAGAAAGCGCTCTCCAAAGTCGATATACCGGTCATAGAACCGGCACAGCCGACCTCCGGCGGAATAATACAGGTCACCGCCGGAGGTACAGAAGGCTGCCGCCTCGACCCCCGTCCAGCGGTACCAGGCAAGGCCGCCTTGCGCCTTTCTCGTGTTGGAGGAATGGATATAGGGCGTACGCCGGGCATCCCACAGATAACATCTGCCGTTGACGGCAAGAATATAGTATCCCTGCCACTCGCAGGCCGCAGCTCCGTTAAGCCCCGCCTCGGACAGCAGTCCTCTCCGTCGGTCGTTGCCGTCAATATTGCGGCTGATGGGCTGCACGTTCTTCTCTGCGGACAGGCTTGTGGACAGCAGCGTACACACCCCCCGCGCAGTGCTCAGCCACACCAGCCGGTTATTGACAAGGCATACCGTATCCGGGGCATCGCAGCCGATGCTTCGGTTGATGGGCGATACAGGGAATGCATCCGCCCCGTCAGGACGGTATTCCATACTCCAGACCTCTCCGGGCTTGAAGATGATCAGCCGGTTATACTGCTCACCAAAGGCAGTAATGTCCTCCGAGCCGTCGCCGAGCACCGCCCGGTTCTTTTCCGGTATGTATGAGGGATCCAGCGCCTCGCTCCAGAAATACTCCGAACCGCCGCCGCCTGCAAAAAAGACACGCATCTCATTTTCTCCGCCAAAGGAGACCGCCCTGCGGCAGCGCATAAAATCCGCAGCTCCTTCCCCCGGCTCCCGGTGGGCCAGTACACGCACGCGGTTTGTTCCCGCCGCCGGCGGACTCTGAAAGATCACACACCCCGCAGCCCGGTCAAGCGTATAGTCGCTTCCCTCAAAAAGCTTTCGTCCATCCACCGTCACCTCGGCACCGGCGGCAGAGAGCCCACCGGCTGTCAGCTGATAGGCGGCAGGCAGCGTTCCGTCGCTGCCAAGGGAAGGAGAAAACACGTTGATGTAATCTCCGCCGATGCGGTTATAATCCTCTCCCTGCTCCCCGCGGCTTCCGTCGGGACTGCGGTCGGTCTGCACTGTGGGAACATAGGGCACCACCTCCCGCACCTCGGTGCCGTCGTATATCAGATATTCACCGCCGCCAAGGAAATAAAGTTGCCCACCAAAGGAAAAAAAGCAGCCCCGTCCGTCCCCCTTCAGCTCCCGCAGGCGCTCCGCCGCCGTCTCTCCCGCCCAAAGGGAACCCCCCGCAGTAAAGACGCATTTTCCTCCGTAGGGTCTGCGCCACAGTGATCGGATGGTGTCCTCCCCGGTGTCAAATACCAGCTCCTGTCCCGGTCGGCGTGCCAGCACGTCCCCCCGGAACCACACGTTCTGCAGCTCCGAGCACTGCTCCGCCTCCAGATTTTCCTCCAGTTCCTCCAGCACCAGTCCGCCGGCACCGGGGGATGCAATGGTCAGCTCCCGCATCCGCCGGTCGGCGGAGCGAAGGCCGATATTTGCCGCAGTTGCCATTTTACCTTCCTCTCCGACGGGAGAACCCGTCTTTTTTCTCGTCAAAAACCCTACCACGGCACATATTTTCCGTCCTGCTGCAAAAAAAGCGCCGCACCGGAGGGAAAGTTCTTTCTTCCCTCTTGAATTCTCGGAAATTATCGTGTAAAATATAGAGAGAATTCTATATTGGAGGATGTTGAATATGATTAGCGCCGGCGATTTTCGCAACGGTATGACCTTTGACGATGATGGACAGGTTTTCCAGATCATCGAGTTCCAGCACGTGAAGCCCGGTAAGGGCGCGGCTTTCGTCCGCACCAAGATCCGCAACGTCATCACCGGTTCCGTGGTTGAGCGTACCTTCAACCCCACCGACAAGTTCCCTGAGGCTTACATCGAGCGCAAGGAGATGTCCTACTCCTATGCCGACGGTGAGCTGTGCTACTTCATGGACGTTGAGACCTACGATCTCATGCCCCTTAACCGCGATACCCTTGGCAACGGCTTCCGCTTTATCAAGGAGGAGCAGGTCGTCAAGATTCTTTCCTACAAGGGCAATGTCTTCGGCGTTGACCTGCCCAAGAGCGTTGAGCTCACCATCACCGACACCGAGCCCGGCTTCAAGGGCGACACCGCCACCAACGTGACCAAGCCCGCCACCGTCGAGACCGGTGCCGAGGTCCGCGTGCCTCTCTTCATCGACATCGGCGATGTCATCCGTGTCGACACCGAGACCGGCGACTACCTCGAGCGTATGAATAAGAAATAATTTTTCAGGAGGTCTCTTATGAATCTGACTGAAAAAGCCGCATATCTTCAGGGACTTGCCGAAGGTATGGACCTTGGTGATTCCAAGGAGGGCCGCCTTATCCGTGAGCTCATCTCCATGGTTTCCGAAATGGCCACCTACATCAACGATGTGGATGAGACCGTCATGGAGCTCGGCGACGAGCTGGACGAGCTCTACGATGCCATTGCCGAGCTGGAGGATGAGGCCGAGGACTTCGAGGACGAGGACGGTGACGAGGATCTCTATGAGATCACCTGCCCCGAGTGCGACGAGAAGCTCTTTCTGGATTATGACGAGCTTTGCGAATGCCCCTCTGTCTCCTGCCCCGCCTGCGGTGCAGATATCGCCATTGACGTTCCCTGCTGCGGTGACTGCGAATCCTGCGGCGACTGCGACGAAGAGTAAACCGTCATGACCGATACGCGTTTCCTCCCCATATCCGCGGAGGACATGCGCTCGCGGGGGTGGGATCACTATGACATCCTCTACATTTCCGGGGATGCCTATGTCGATCACCCCAGTTTCGGAACAGCGATCATAGGCCGGCTTGTCGAGAGCCTTGGCTTCCGTATCGCCATTCTGGCTCAGCCGGACTGGCGTTCCTGCGAAAGCTTCCTCGCTCTCGGAAAGCCGGCTTTGGCTGTTTTTGTATCTGCGGGCAATCTGGACTCCATGGTGGCCCACTATACTGTGGCCAAAAAGCCCCGTTCCGGGGATTATTATTCTCCCGGCGGCAAAGCCGGTCTCCGTCCCGACCGTGCGCTGACCGTCTACTGCCGCATGGCGCGCAAGGCCTTTCCCGATCTGCCCATCATCTGCGGCGGTCTGGAGGCCTCCCTGCGCCGCTTTGCCCATTATGATTACTGGGCTGACCGCGTCATGCCCTCGGTGCTTGCCGACTGCGGTGCCGACCTGCTCATCTACGGCATGGGCGAGCATCCCATCGAAGAGATCGTCACCCGGCTTGCTGCCGGCGAGCCCGTCTCCTCCCTGCGGGATATCCGCGGCACCTGTTATCTTGCCGATGCCATCCCGGAAGCTCCCTTTACCTACCGGGAATGCTCCCCCTTTGAAAAGGTCTCAACGGACAAGCTGCAGTACGCCCAGGCGACGCGCATGCAGTTCCGCGCCCAGGATCACACCTCCGACCTGGCCCTCGTCCAGCGCCACGGCAAGCGTTATCTCGTGCAGAATCCGCCCTCTCCGCCCCTCACGGGCGAGGAGCTGGACCGGGTGGCCGAGCTTCCCTACGTGCGTGATTATCATCCCGTCTACGAGGCCGCCGGCGGCGTTCCCGCCATCGAGGAGGTCAAATTCTCCATCACCCATAACCGCGGCTGCTTCGGCGGCTGCTCCTTCTGCGCCATTGCCTTCCATCAGGGAAGGCTGGTCACCGCCCGCAGTCACGAATCCGTCCTGCGGGAGGCAGAGCTCATCACAAAGCTCCCGGATTTCAAGGGCTACATCAACGATGTCGGCGGCCCAACTGCGAATTTCCGTGCCCCCGCCTGCAAAAAGGCTCTGACGGAGGGCGTGTGTGCCGACCGTACCTGCCTGGCTCCGAAGCCCTGCCCCGCCCTGAAGGCCGACCACAGCGATTATCTGGAGCTTTTGCGCAAGATCCGCGCCCTGCCCGGTGTCAAGAAGGTCTTCATCCGCTCGGGCATCCGTTTTGACTATCTCATGCTTGACCCGGACGACACCTTCCTGCGGGAGCTGGTGGCGTTTCATGTCAGCGGTCAGCTGCGCGTTGCGCCGGAGCATTGCTCCGCAAACGTCCTCGGGCTGATGGGCAAGCCGGATTTCTCCGTTTACGAGAAATTTGTGGAACGCTTCCGCCGCGAGACCGCACGCATCGGCAAAAAGCAGTACGTGGTGCCCTATCTGATGAGCTCCCACCCCGGCTCCACGCTGGAAGATGCCGTCAGGCTCGCAGAATATCTGCACAAAAACGGGCTCAATCCCGAGCAGGTGCAGGATTTCTACCCCACTCCCGGCACCGTTTCCACCTGTATGTATTACACCGGGCTGGATCCCCGCACCCTAAAGCCCGTTCCCGTCACCCGGGATCCCCACGAAAAGGCGCTGCAGCGCGTGCTTCTGCAGACGCGAAATCCCGCAAACCACGCTCTCATCCGCGAGGCACTGGTAAAATGCGGACGGCAGGATCTCATCGGCACCGGCAAGGGCTGCCTCATTCCGCCCCATGCCCCCGGCGGCAAAGCCCGCCCGCCGCGCAAAGGCGGACTCAAACCTAAAACGCAGAAAGGCCGTAAATAATCATGCTTTGGATCGAAGTTTCCATCTCCACCACCTCCGCCGGTGTGGATCCCGTCTGCGACCGGCTGGATGCCATCGGCATCACCGAGCTCGCCGTGGAGGACGAATCGGATTTTCTCTCCTTTCTTGAAAACAACCGCAAGCGCTGGGACTTTGTGGACGAAAAGCTCATGGCCTACTTCCGCGGCCGCAGCATCGTAAAGTTCTACGTCCGCGACAACGAGGCTGCCGCCCCCCGCATCCGTGATGCGGAGGAGGCCATGCAGTCCCTGGCCGCGCTCTTCCCTGTTGGACATCTCGGCAGCCTTGAGTTCTCCACCCGTACGGTGGATGAGGATGAATGGGCGGAAAGCTGGAAGAAGTACTTCAAGCCCATCCCCGTGGAGGACGGCCTGGTCATCTGCCCGGAATGGGAAAATATCGCCGATTATCCCGAGTTTGCCGGCCGCAAGGTGCTGCGCATCAACCCCGGCATGCTCTTCGGCTCCGGCTCACACGACACCACCATGCTCTGCCTCTCCGAGCTGTGCCGCACGGTGCAGGGCGGAGAGCAGGTGCTGGATCTCGGCTGCGGCTCCGGTATTCTCGCCATCGCAGCGCTGCTGCTGGGTGCCGGCAAGGCCTGGGCCTGCGATATCGACCCCGCCGCGGAAAAGATCGTCGGCGAGAACGCCGCCCTCAACCGCATCACCCCCGAGGAGCTCCCCACCCTTGTAGGCGATATCACGCTGGACGGTGCCGTCCGTCGCTCCCTCTTCTCCCGGCAGTATAACATCATTCTCTCCAACATCGTCGCCGATGTTCTCATCGCTCTCTGTCCCCACATCCCCGCTCTGCTTGCACCCGGCGCCGTCTGGGTGACCTCCGGCATCATCGACACCCGCCTCTCGGATGTCGAGACCGCCTTTAAGGCCGCCGGCCTTCGCATCCGCGAGGTCAAAACCTCCAAGGGCTGGTGCTGCGTTATCTGCGAAAAATAATTTGCCGCTCTCTCTGTATTTTTTCGAAATTTTCTCTTGCTTTTTTCAAAACCTTGTGCTATAATGTTTGGGCGTTCAGACGAGAGCGTATGCGCTTGTAGCTCAGCTGGATAGAGTGACTGGCTACGGACCAGTAGGTCAGGGGTTCGAATCCCTTCAAGCGCGCCAAGATAGAGCCGATACCGTTTGGTGTCGGCTCTATCTTTTTGCTCTTTCCGGTCGAACCCCCTTGGCACATTCCGAAGGAATGTGAGACTTTGCGTGATGATAGCTACGGAAATCATCTGCCTTAGCGCAAAGTCGGGGTTCTGAATCCCGAATTGTTTTTTGTTTTAAAAGGGATTCGAACCCTGAGAGGGCTGGCGGCGTTAAGAAAACAGTTCTGTGAACTGTTTTTAGCCGACAGATCCGCAGCGGCTACGCCGCAAGGAGCAAGTACGGCGCAAGCCGGACTTATCCCTTCAAGCGCGCCAAGCAAAGAGATGCCATATGGGTGCCTGCGATAAAGCAGATTGAAACTTATAAACTTAAAGGGCGAAAAGGAACCGTAATTTTTCATTGCCGGTTCCTTTTTGGGTTCAATTTCAACCTTGGGTAGAATTATGTGAACAAAAATCAACATTCTTACTATTACAAGTTGATTTGCTTCGTGCTATAATATGCTTACAAGATAGCTATCTCAAAAAAATCTTGGAGGATAGAACATGTTAGATCAAAAGATATTTGGCGAAAAACTTCGCAATCACAGAAAAAAGCTTGGTATGACCCAGGAAG
>JAFQKV010000079.1 GCA_017414715.1 Clostridia bacterium | reverse complement strand
TCGGCAGATCGCGGTAGGAGCGGGCGCGGGTGAGGAAGTCCTGATACTGGAAGGGGCAGGTCATGGGACGCATGGCGAAGCATTCCTTGCTCTCGTCATTGGGATCGCCCAGCACGAACATGCCGTCCAGATAGTGATCCCAGTGACCGGAGATCTTATAGAGATCGCGCTTGGCCATCAGGGGGGTCTTGGTCAGCAGATAGCCGCGCTTCTGCTCCTCGTCCTCGATCCAGCGCTGCAAAAGCTGGATGACGCGGGCACCCTTGGGCAGCAGGATGGGCAGACCCTGTCCGATCTCATCCACGGTGGTGAAATACTCCAGCTCGCGGCCGAGCTTGTTATGGTCACGCTTCTTGGCATCCTCCAGCGCGGCGATATGCTCCTCGAGCATGGCCGCCTTGGGGAAGGATGTGCCGTAGATGCGGCAGAGCATCTTGTTCTTCTCATCGCCGCGCCAGTACGCACCGGTGACGGAAAGCAGCTTGAAGGCCTTGATGCCGCCGGTGGAGGGCAGGTGAGGACCGGCGCAGAGGTCGGTGAAGTCGCCCTGGGCATAGAAGGACAGCTCGGCATCCTCGGGAAGATCCTCGATGAGCTCGCGCTTGTAGGGCTCGCCCATAGCGTCGGCCTTGGCGAGAGCCTCCTCGCGGGTGAGGGTGAAGCGGGTGAGGGCGATATCTTCCTTGACGATCTTCTTCATCTCCGCCTCGATCTTCTCAAGATCCGCAGCGGTGAAAGGCGTGGCCACGTCAAAGTCGTAGTAGAAGCCGTTCTCGATGGCGGGACCGATGGCAAGCTTTGCCTCCGGATAGAGGCGCTTGACGGCCTGTGCCAGCACGTGGGAGGTAGTGTGGCGGAAGATCTTACGGCCTTCCTCGCTCTCCCAGGTCAGCACCTCAAAGGAAGCGCCGTCGCGGGCAGGGGCGGAAAGGGAGCAGATTTCCCCGTCAAGCTTTGCGCCAAGGGCGGCGCGGGCAAGACCGGGGCTGATGGCCTTCGCGGCATCCAGACAGGATGCGCCGTCTTCGACTTCCAGAAGGGAGTCGTCTTTCAGAGTCAGTTTCAGCATAATATTATCTCCTTACGGTTGATTACTTTCGGTTTCTGTCCATGGTGCGGAAGGCCAGCGCTTCCGCAAGGTGCGGGGTCTCCACCCGGTCGCTTCCCTCAAGGTCGGCCACCGTACGCGCCACCCGCAGTACCCGGTCGTAGGACCTTGCGGTCATGCCGAGGGCATCAAAGGCGGCGGAGAGCATGGCGGAGCTTTCGGCATCCAGCACGCAGTCCCGGCGGATCTCCGCCGTGGTCATGCGGGCATTGCAGCCGCTTTCCCCCAGGCGGGCACGCTGCCGTGCCCGGGCGGCGTTGACCCTGCGGCGGATGTCCGCCGAGCTTTCGGGGGTGGGACCGCCGTGAAGCTTGTCAAATTCCACCGCCGGCACGTCGATGTGCAGGTCGATGCGGTCCAGCATGGGGCCGGAAATGCGGGACTGGTAGGCCTCCACCGAACCGGCAGAGCAGGTGCAGCGGCCGGAGGGATGTCCGTACCAGCCGCAGCGGCAGGGGTTCATGGCGCACACCAGCATAAAGGAGCTGGGATAGGTCATGCTGCCGGCAACTCTCGATATGGTGACGCTCCCGTCCTCCAGCGGCTGGCGGAGGGCTTCCAGAGCGTCCTTATGAAACTCCGGGAACTCATCGAGAAAGAGCACCCCGTTGTGTGCAAGCGATATTTCCCCCGGCCGGGGAGTTCGTCCGCCGCCCGTGAGGGAAATGGCGGAGATGGTATGGTGGGGGGATCGGAAGGGCCTCTCGGTGATCATCGGACGGCTGCGGTCGGTAAGTCCCGCCACGGAATGGATCTTGGTGCAGACCAGCGCCTCCTCGCCGGAGAGCTCCGGCAGGATGGAGGGGATACGCCGGGCGATCATGCTCTTTCCGCTGCCCGGCGGACCCATGAGAAGGATATTGTGTCCGCCGGCGGCGGCGATCTCCACCGCGCGGCGCACGCTTTCCTGGCCGCGCACGTCGGCAAAATCCGCAGAAAATACATCGGGCTGTACCGTCTCGGTGCACTCTGCCGGGGCAATGACCGCCTCTCCCCGCAGATGGGCGCAAAGCTCCGCCACGGTCTCCACCGGGATGATACGCACAGAACGGGCAAAGGCCGCCTCGGCGGCATTGTCTGCCGGAACGTAAAGGGTATCGATACCTGCCGCTGCGGCATCTACCGCCATGGGCAGTGCACCCGTCACGGGACGAAGCCGGCCGTCCAGCGAAAGTTCACCCACAAAGGCAGAGGTTTCCGGAATGGGCGGCAGCTGCTCCGATGCGCAGAGCATGGCCAGCAGAATGGGCAGATCGTAGATGGGGCCCTCCTTGCGGGTGTCCGCCGGGGCAAGGTTGACGGTGATGCGGCGCAGCGGGAATTGAAATCCGCAGTTTTTGGCACAGGCGCGAACTCTGTCACGGCTTTCCTTCACCGCGGCGTCGGGAAGCCCCACGATCTCAAAGGCGGGCAGGCCGCCGGAAAGGTCACATTCGCAGTCCACGGGATAGCCGTCGATACCGGTAATGCCCATGCTGCGGATCTTGAAAAACATGGCCGCGCCCTCCTTTTCTCCAAAAAATAACAGCGTCCTTGCGTTTTTGCAAAGCACCTGCCCTGCAAAACTTAAGGACGCCGGTCGATCAGCGCGGTTCCACCTTAATTGCACGGAAAAGCTTTCCGTGCCCCTCATTTGTATTCGAATTTATCCGAAAGTGGTTTCGGTATCATCCTTCTCTCTCCTGCCGCAATCCCAGCACCTGCGGCTCTCTTACGTCCCTTGGAGAAACAGGACGGCCTACTTGTCTTTCTGCTGCTTATTATAGCTCCAAAATGTACTTCCGTCAAGCCTTATCCCGCGGATTTGTCCGCCGTGGACGCACATCTTTTGCCAGAATGGCATAATGTGCACAATCGGCAAGACCGTCCGCCGTGCGGTATTTTTCCCGGCAGATGCCTTCCTTCTTCATGCCGCATTTTTCCATGATGCGGCCGGAGGCGGGATTGCCCACCGCGTGATAGGCCTCCAGGCGGTTCAAGCCCACCCGGTCAAACATATAGTCGATGACGGCACCGAGTGCCTCGGTACCGTAGCCCCGGTTCCAGTAGGGACGGGCAATGCAGTAGCCAAGCTCACCGGAGAGCTCACCCTCGGAAATATCCATGATTCCGATGGAACCGATGAGGGTCCCATCCTTCAGAGTGACGGCCCACTCATAGCCGCCGAAACGGTATGAGCGCACCCAGTAACTCACCGTTGCCCGGGTCTCGGCCACGTCCTCGTGCCGGGTCCAGCGCATAAAGCGGGCAGTCTCCGCGTCGCTGGTCCAGGTGTCGAACATATCCTGCGCATCCGTCATGCGGAAGCGGCGCAGAACAAGCCGCTCCGTCTCGATGCGGTGCGTGCCAAGGCCGAGATGCGGTCCGCTGTGAAACAGGGAAAAGGACACGGGTCACCCCCCTCTCCTACAGGATGCACCCGAGCAGCCACACCAGCCCCAGGCACAGCGGCTGATGCAGGAGATACACCCAAATGGTATGCCGACCGACTGTTTCCAGCGGCGGGCAGGAAAATGCGTAAAACCAGCGGGGAAAACGTCCCCCGCGGATGGAATCTCCCCATGCCGTGCCAAACAGGAATGCAAAAAAGTACGGCAGCAGAGGAAAGAAATCGGTGGATGCGAATTCCGTGTGCACGATGCCGAGGAAATAGAGTCCCTGAACATGAAAGCGCAGATGCAGCAGGGGCCACAGGGCGGCGCAAAGCACCGGACAGATCACCCGCAATACCTTCGGCGGTATCTTTGCCAGCAGCGGACGGGCCGCGGTGTAGATGCGAATGGCACTGCCGAGAAAATGCAGGATGCCGAATTTTACGTACATCTGCGGATTGAAAAGCCACTTTCCGAGCGTCACCGCAAGGCCTGCCGCGAAAATCACAAGTCCCCGTTTGAGATTGTTGCGGGAAAAGGAGCAGGAAACACCGCCGATGACAATAAAAAGCAGTGAAAAGAAGGTCTGCAGTCCGTCAATAACGGGATTGTACAGAAGTCCGTAGGGCAAAAAACCTGCCGCCACGAGATCATATCCGAGATGGTAGAGCACCATCAGCAGAATGGCAAGGCCGCGCAGCGCGTCAATGATCGCGATGCGGCCGATCGGCTTCTCAGACATTGAAACGGAAGAGGACAACATCGCCGTCCTGCATGACGTACTCCTTGCCTTCACTGCGGTAAAGCCCCTTCTCCTTTGCCGCAGCCACAGAACCGCAGGCGATGAGATCGTCATAGGCAACGATCTCCGCACGGATGAAGCCGCGCTCGAAATCGGAATGGATGACACCCGCAGCGCCGGGTGCCTTGGTACCGCGGCGGATGGTCCAGGCGCGGACCTCCGGCTCACCGGCGGTCAGATAGGAAATGAGACCGAGCAGCGCATAGGATGCCTCCGCAAGGCGGTCCAGACCGGACTGCTCCAGGCCGAGCTCGGAGAGGAACATCTCCTTATCCTCGGGCTCCATGCCGGCGATCTCCTGCTCCAACGCGGCACAGACGGGAATGACCTGCGCGCCGGTGCGGGCGGCATATTCCTCCACCGCCTTGAAAAAGGGATTTTCCACATAACCGCCGGAGAAATCCGCCTCGCTCATATTCGCGGCGTACAGCACAGGCTTTCCGGACAGCAGCGGCACGGTTGCAAGGATCTCCTTTGCCTCGTCATCCGCTTCAAAGGTCTTTGCGGGAAGCCCATCGTTCATATGTGCCTTCAGGGCGGTGAGGAGCTTGACCTCCGCATCATATTTTTTGTCGCCCTTGGCCATCTTTGCCGCCTTGTCGATACGGCGGTCGAGGATCTCCAGATCGGAGAGAATGAGCTCTGTCTCGATGGTCTCAATATCGCGCACGGGATCCACAGAGCCGTCCACGTGGACGATGTTTTCATCCTCAAAGCAGCGCACGGTGTGCAGAATGGCATCCACCTCGCGGATGTTGGCAAGGAACTGGTTGCCAAGGCCCTCACCACGGCTCGCGCCGCGGACAAGACCGGCGATGTCCACAAACTCCACCACGGCGGGGGTGACCTTCTTGGGATTATACATCTCCGCAAGGCGGTCCAGCCGCGCATCGGGCACGGGCACGATACCCACGTTGGGGCTGATGGTGCAGAATGGATAGTTCGCCGCATCCGCACCGGCGTTGGTCAGGGCATTGAAAAGGGTGGATTTTCCGACGTTTGGAAGTCCCACGATACCAAGTTTCATATATCTAAAATCTCCTTTATTTTCAATGGTTTTTCGGGTTAGGGGGGTGCATTCCGCACCAATTCCGCACCAATTTTTCGGCAGTGCACCAATTTTCAACTTGCCAGACTGGTGTTTTGCTCGAACTGTTTGATGGCGGTGGAGAGGGATGCGTCGGTGACATGGACGTAACGATCCATGGTCGTTTTGATGCTCGCATGACCGAGCAGCTTCTGCAAGACTTTCGGCATAACTCCGCTTTCAATCGCACGAGTCGCATAGGTGTGTCTCAGAGCGTGCATACAGAATCGCTTGATCTTGGCCTCATCGCACAGCTTGTAGAGATGAGTATCGTAGGAACTGTTTTTTGCAGGCTCTCCGGTGCGGAAATTGATAAACACCAAATCTCTCATGCAGAGATACTTGGTTTCGCCTGTGCGGCGATCCACGTATTCAAGAATC
>JAFQKV010000078.1 GCA_017414715.1 Clostridia bacterium | reverse complement strand
TGCCTCCCTCTGACGAGGGAGGTGTCAAAAATCTATTTGATTTTTGACGGAGGGAGAGAAACAAGTAAAGAAAAATCTCTCCCCCAGTCTTTTTGCTATGCAAAAATCCAGCCCCCTCGTCAGAGGGGGCCTTAGCGCGGATATGACCGCATCTGCGGTGGTAAGGCAGGACACGCAAGAGAAAGATAATTCGATGAGCCTATAGGCTCGGCTAGTAAAAGGCCTTAAGGGGACAGTGCATGCCACCGGCACGGCCGGTGGTCATGACTCAATGGTCACGTTTTCCACGAAATCCGTGGTTTTGAGATTGAGTTCTTCCAGCGTTTCGATCTTTTTTCCGTTAAAGGTGATGTTTTTAAAGGCAACACCCCGGATAAAGCTCTCCTCCGACTTTGCTCGGAGAATGCTTTGGGGCATTTCCATGCCCTCGTCGGCAAAGATCTGAATGTTTTCGATGCGTACACCCTCGATATTGCCGAGGATATTGTCCTGCGACCACATTCCGCAGTAGTTTTCCGCAAGGAACAGACGGGGCAGATGTCCAGGCTGTCCGGGGAAGGGATCTTCGGTTTTCTGGTAGATGGGCTCCGGCTCCCGGAGGTTATATTCCACACGGATATCGGAGAAGAGCACGTCCCGCACCTCCGCGCGGTCGCCGTTCTGGATGTCCATCATGATATGTGCGCCGTGGATGAGATCGCAGTCCCGGAAGGTGATGCGGTCATAGTGGTCAGCGCAGGTCTCGGCACCGAATTCAAGATTGCGCCCCCAGTCGCACCAGACCACGCAGCCCTCCGTATGGATATCCGACACATTCTGATGATCCCATCCCTTGAGACCCTTGATGACCACGCAGTCATCAAAATTGCGCAGGAAAGAATTTTTCACCGAGCAGTGGCGGCAGTTGACAAAATCGATGCCGTCGGAATTGTAGCGCCACATACCGATGAGCTTGACGCGGTCGAAGTGGACCTCCTCGGAATTGAAGACGGTGGCTGTCCAGGTGGCGGAATCGCGGAAGGTGATTCCCTCCACGCGGACGTTCCGGCTCCGGTGGATCTTCAGGCAGCCGTTGGGGAAATCCACACAGCGCCCATCCATGCGCTCAAAGCGGGAGTTATCGAGGATACCGCCGCCATAGATGCGCACGTTTTCCGCATCCGCAACATTCAGCTGACCGTAAACCACCGCGCCGGGGGCGATATAGAGGCTCTCCCCGGATGCAAGGTCGATATGCCCCGCATCGTGCACGCCGGGGGCAAAGCTGATACTGGCCTCCTCTGCCGCAGGCACGGCGGGATCCACAAACAGGTGCAGCGCCTGAGCGGGGCCGTCAGCCTCCACGGTATACTGGCCTGCGCCGGGCAGGATAAAGCGGGCGCAGCGGCCCTCCACCACGGGCTTGATGCCGTGGCGCAGAGGGCGGACAACCACCGACTCGATATCCCCGGGCCAGGTGACCGTGAGTTCCACCGGACCGTCGGCGGCAAAATTCAGAAAGGATGCCATCTCCGTCTGATCCTTGCCGCGCTGAAAACCCGGCCAGACGCGGTTATAGGGCATGGCAGAGACCCGCGCCGTCATGCAGGGAGCGGCAGCACCGCCCACGGTGACGGAATGAACTTGCGAAACGGGCTCCCCCGCGGGATGCGGATAGAGGGTAAACATATCGGTGCACCTCCGGCATTTTTCTTTAACTATACCGAATTTTCAGCCTGTTGTCAACCATCTTTTGACAGCCCAAACACACTTTATTTTTTGCTGTATCTGTGTTATAATTCTTCGTGTCTACAGAAAGGAGTCTGCTTATGTACAACCTCAAAAAACACCGTGCTGTTCTCGCCCTGCTGCTTGCCTTCGCGCTCTGTTTGCAGTTCGCTGTTCCCGTGCTCCCCGTCGCGGCGGAAGAGCCGACGTACACCTCCGGAACCTGCGGAACAGGACCCGACGGTGCCGTCGTCTCCTGGGAACTTGCGGACGACGTGCTTATTATTTCCGGAAAGGGCGGCGTAACTTACAACCCCTTCACCGCGGAGCAGCGTGAATATCTGATCCCCCGGGTTAAATATCTTGTCATCCACAGCGGTATTACCACCATCGGCGAAAATGCATTCAAGGATTTTGAAAAGCTGAGCTCTGTTTCTCTTTCTGCCGACCTTACCAGAATTGACAGTTATGCCTTCTTTGGCTGTTCCTCGCTCAAAGAGATCACCCTCCCCGCCGCTCTCACCTACATCGGCATGTCAGCCTTTGCAGACTGCACTGCCCTTACCTCGATAACCGTTCCATCAAAGGTCATCTACATCGGCAGCACTGCCTTCTACGGCTGCACTGCGCTGAAAACCGTTGTTCTGCCCGATACGCTTACTACGCTGGGTGATGCCTTTACCGGCTGTACCGCGCTGACGGAGATCGCAGTCCCGGAGGGTGTGACCCGCCTTTACAGCAAAACCTTCCGCAACTGCACATCCCTGCATACCGTATATCTGCCCGCATCCCTGCAAAAGATCGAATATATGGTCTTTGCCGGCTGCGATGCCCTCACGGATATTTATTACGCCGGTGTTGAGGAGGCCTGGAAGCGCATCAAGATCGAGGAAGACTTCAATGATCCTCTCTTTGCCGCAGCCGTTCACTTTACCGTAGATATTTCCACTCTTTTCCCCGATGTTAAAGAGTCCGATTGGTTCTTCCCCGCCGTGGATTTTGCCTACCGCAATCATCTTATGGTGGGCAACGAACGGGGATTTGAGCCCAACGCCAACCTCTCCCGCGCCATGATCGCCCAGATCCTCTGCAACGTGGAGGGACCTGCTTCCACCGACGGAAACCATCTGTTCTCCGACGTAACTCGGAATGACTGGTATGGCTTTGCCGTGGATTGGGCAGGTTTCTACGGCCTCATCAGCGGACAGCCTGACGGCACCTTTGCACCCAACCGCAACGCCACCCGTGAGGAGCTCATTTCCATCATCTACCGCTATGCAAAGTTCAAGAAGATGGACGTTTCCTCCGGCGAGGACGGGACCGCGCTTGCCGCCTTTGCCGATGCAGACTCTGTCAGCAGCTGGGCACGCGAGGCCATGCAGTGGGCCTGTGCCGAGGGTATCATTTCCGGCAAGCCCGGTAAGCTGATCGATCCCAAGGGCACCGCCACCCGCGCCGAGACGGCGCAGATTTTCAAAAATCTGCTGGGATAACCAAACAAAGCAACAAAAACCGCCGTTCTGCGAAAGTACTTCGCAGAACGGCGGTTTTTGTTGGCAATTATTTGATCCTCTGTTTGATCTTATCCTTTACGTCCCCGATCCTCTCGCGGACACCGTCGATCTCCTCACGGGTGCGCTTTGCCAGCGCGCGGATGGCCTTTTTGTGGCGGCAGAGATGCTCCCGGCAGTTGGCGCAGGAGAGGGCGGCGTTGCGCCGCTCATCAAAGTATTCCGGATGGCACAGCCGTGCAATCTCCCACCGGAGCAGAAGCAGCAGAGACAGGCCGCACAGGCTCCAGGAATAGAAGGAGGGCACCAGCAGCAGCGGCGTGAACATCATGGCAAAATCCCAGTTGTAGATGCGGCAGGTGACACAGCAGCGATTCTTCATCATCCAGCTCTGGAAGGGGCAGAAAAAGAGGATGCAGACGATATCGCAAACCCCGTAAAACAGGCTGACCAGCACCAGGGCTCCCACGTCGATCCACTGCAGAAAATAAAGGGCTGCGACGCAGGCATTGAGGGCGATCCACACAGCGACGACCAGCCAGATGCGCGCAGGCGATGTGGGCGGGCGGGCCTCCGGACGGTCGGCGGGGACGTATTCGCAGGAGAACTGCTTCTGGCAACCCATGCTTTCCAGCCGCGAGGGAAACAGGCGCAGCAGCATATCCCCCACGAAGATCAGCCAGACAACGGACAGAAGTCCCCACTCTCCCCGCAGGATACCGCCGAAGCGGGTACGGTCATATATGTAGAGCCCGAGGGAAAGAACAAAGAGCAGGCTCCGCAGGATCAGGCGCAGCACGTGCGTCCGCATGACCTTCAAATTGTTCGCCTCCCCTCTGTTTTTTTCTCTCCCTATTATACCTTGAGTTTGTGAACAAATCTACCTTTTTCTTTCATATTTCTCCTTCGGACATGAAAAAGCCCCCCTCCCTGATGCGCAGGAAGGGGGGCAGGTTACAGAGCTTAGATGGAGCGATCGTCCACGTAGAGAACGCGGGGACCGTCGGCAGCCTTGGGAGCGGCTTCTTCCTTGGCGAAGCCGTTCTTCCGGGCCTCGAAGAACTTCGCAGCAACCTGGGGGAAGAGGGCGTAGGAGAGCACGTCCTCCTCGCAGGTGGCGACACCCCTGGTCTCCTCGCGGTACTTCTCGAGCTCGGGCTCGATGAGGTCGGCGGGACGGCAGGTGATGGGCTCGGCATCGCCGATGCACTTGCGGCGGACTTCCTCATTGACGGGTGCGGGCAGACGGCCGTACTCGCCCATGAGCATACCCTTGGACTCCTTGGGAACCATCTTGTAGCGCTCGCCGGCGAGGACGTTCATAACGGCCTGGGTACCGACGATCTGGCTGGTGGGGGTAACAAGGGGAGGATAGCCGAAGTCCTCGCGGACGCGGGGGATCTCGGCCAGCACGTCGTAGTACTTATCCTCGGCGTTGGCCTGCTTGAGCTGGGAGAGCAGGTTGGAGAGCATACCGCCGGGAACCTGATAGATGAGGGTCTTGGTGTCAACGTTGAGCACCTTGGGATCGAGGGAGCCCTGCTCCTTGAGCTTGGCGGCAACGGTGCGGAAGTGGGCGGCGGCATCAGCCAGCTGCTCGAGATCCAGACCGGTGTCGCGGTCGGTACCCTTGAGGGTAGCGACGAGAGCCTCGGTGGTGGGCTGAGAGGTACCGTTGGCCATGGGAGAAAGGGCGGTATCCACGATATCCACGCCGGCCTGGGCGGCCATCAGATAGACCATGTCGCCGGTACCGGTGGTGTTGTGGGTGTGCAGGTGGATGGGAACGCTGACGTTCTCCTTGAGCTTCTTGACGAGGGAATAGGCATCGTAGGGCAGCAGCAGGTTTGCCATATCCTTGATGCAGATGGTATCCGCACCCATCTTCTCCAGCTCGCAGGCGAGACGAACGAAGTAGTCCTCGTTGTGGACGGGGCTGGTGGTGTAGCTCATGGCCGCCTCGACCATACCGCCGTACTGCTTGACGAAGCGGATGGCAGCCTCGAGGTTGCGGGTGTCGTTGAGAGCATCGAAGATACGGACAACGTCGATACCGTTCTCGATGGACTTCTTGCAGAAGGCCTCGACCACGTCATCGGCATAGTGCTTGTAGCCGAGGATGTTCTGGCCGCGGAAGAGCATCTGCAGCTTGGTGTTGGGCATGGCCTTCTTCAGGGCACGCAGACGCTCCCAGGGATCCTCGTTGAGGAAACGCATGCAGGCATCGAAGGTGGCGCCGCCCCAGCACTCCAGGGACCAGTAGCCCATCTTGTCGAGCTTTTCGCAGGCGGGCAGCATATCCTCGATGCGCATACGGGTGGCAGCCTGGGACTGGTGCGCGTCGCGAAGAATGGTATCTGTGATTTTCAGGGGATTGTTAGCCATTTTTCAGTAATTCCTCCTATAGTCAGAATCAGCCGAAGAGGGACATCAGCACACCGGCCGCAATAGCGGAACCGATAACGCCGGCCACGTTCGGGCCCATGGCATGCATGAGCAGGAAGTTCTTGGGGTTCTCCTTCTGGCCGACCATCTGGGAAACGCGGGCAGCCATGGGAACGGCGGAAACACCGGCAGAGCCGATGAGAGGATTGATCTTTTTCTTCAGGAAGAGGTTCATGAACTTTGCAAGCAGCACGCCGCCGGCAGTACCGCAGCCGAAGGCAACGATACCCATGGCCATGATGGCAAGGGTCTGAACATTCAGGAAGGTATTGGCGGTGGCGGTGGCACCGACGGAGACACCCAGGAAGATGGTGACGATGTTCATCAGCTCATTCTGGACGGTCTTGGACAGGCGCTCGGTCACGCCGGACTCGTGGAAGAGGTTACCCAGCATCAGGCAGCCGACGAGGGGAGCTGCGGAGGGAACCAGCAGCGCCACGAAGACGGTGACGATGAAGGGGAAGATGATCTTCTCGCGCTTGGAGACGGTGCGCAGGGCGACCATCTCGATCTGACGCTCCTTCTTGGTGGTGAGAAGCTTCATGATGGGGGGCTGGATAACGGGCACCAGCGCCATGTAGGAATAGGCCGCAACGGCGATGGGGCCGAGAAGCTGGGGAGCGAGACGGCTGGTGACGAAGATGGCGGTGGGGCCGTCTGCGCCGCCGATGATACCGATGGAGGCAGCCTCAGCACCGGTGAAGAGACCGGACAGCTTGCAGCCAACGAAGGTCAGGAAGATGCCGACCTGAGCAGCCGCACCGAGCAGCAGGGACTTGGGGTTTGCAATGAGGGGACCGAAGTCGGTCATGGCACCCACGCCGAAGAAGATCAGGCAGGGATAGATACCCAGCTTGACGCCGAGGTAGAGGATGTCGATCAGACCGACGGAGACGCTCTGTCCCACGGCGACGGAATTGATGACCGCCTCGCTGACACCGGAAGCCTTGAGCTCTGCAAGGAACTCGGCCGTGATCTCGGCACCGCCGAAGAGATCCCAATGGATGTGGCCGCCGGCAAAAAGAATCTCATGGAACATATCCGCACCGGGCAGGTTGGTCAGCAGCATACCGAAGGCGATGGGTAGAAGCAGCAGGGGCTCAAACTTCTTCACGATGGCAAGATAAGCCAGCACGAAGGAGATGAGCAGCATGATGAGCACCTTCGGATCGTTTGCGATCATGGAGAAGCCCGTCTGCTGCAGGAAGTTCTGAATGGTTTCAAGCATGATTTATGTTTCCTCCGGGAAGATCCGATTACTGGATCGCGCAGAGGACAGCGCCGGTCTCGACGGTGGCACCCTTGGCAACGGAAACACCGTTCACGGTACCGTCACAGGGAGCAAGGATCTCGTTCTCCATCTTCATGGCCTCGAGGATCATGAGGATGTCGCCCTTCTTGACAGCCTGGCCGTTTGCAACCTTGACATCCAGGATGGTGCCGGGCATGGGAGCGGAGATCTTCTCGCCGCCGGCAGGAGCGGCAGCAGCGGGAGCGGGAGCGGCAGCAGGAGCGGGAGCAGCGGCGGCAGCGGGAGCAGCGGCGGCAGCGGGAGCGGCCTTGGCCTCGGTCTCGCTGATAAGCTCGATGGCAATCTCATAGGTGTTGCCGTTGACGTTAACACGGTAGTTCTTCATTTTCGTAATTTCCTTCCTTACTTCGATAGTTTTGAGGTTTAGACTCTCTTGACGGAGAGGATACGGATCGCGGAAACGTCCGCGCCGACCTCCTCGGCGATGGCTGCGGAGACGGCGGCAATGAATTCACCGCGATTGGGGATCTCCACCGGAGCAACGGGAGCTGCAGGTGCAGCAGCAGCGGGAGCTGCGGCGACAGCTTCACTCTTTGCCTGAACAGCACCGAAGATCCTGCCCATAACGGTGCAGAGAATAACAAGGCAGATCAGACCGACAAAAACGATACCCATGCCCAGCAGAACAACGACTGCGTTGGACGGGCCCTGAACAGCTGCGAGATATGCGTGCATAACGGAACCTCCCTTCCTGTGGTGTTTATGCAAGTGTTTTTCAATAATTTCGCATCAGGACTAATTATACTATATCTTCCCAAAAAAATAAATGGCAAAGGAGAATTTTTTGCAAAAAAAGTCTGCGAAGTTTGCAATTCACTCCGCAGATATTTTTGTGCAACCTGCCAACGTGTACCGCAGGTCTCCTATTTGGCTGCTTTTACAAAACAAACAACCGCCGGAGCATAAACAAAAGTCCCACTCCGGGCAAGCCCAGCATGCCCACAGCACCGGCATTGACCGGATTCCGGCCGATATGTATCCCAACGTTTTCCCCGAGGTAATTGATAAGCCATATCGCACCCCATCCCAGGGCAAGCCGCAGCAAAAATACGATTGCTGCCCGCGGACGCCGCAGAATAAGAAGCAGCAGAAATACCGCCGCATAAAGCACCGTTGCGATGCAAAAGATCAGATGCCCGACCTCCATTTTTTCAGACGCATGTCCTTTCCAAAGATTCTTCCCTGCGATACCGACTCCGCCTGTCGACGCAGGTAGCTGTGTTTCCGCGCAAGAGCCTCCAGCTGCAGAATACACATCTCCACCAGCTCCTCCTGCGCCGTCTCTCCGAAGAGGGTTCGCAGCCGTGCGGCCTCGGCGAGCACCTCATCCGCCTCGCGCCGGATGACCTCATCCTGTACGGATGCGCGTTTTTTCAGCCTTTTGTTCACGCGTATCGCCTCTTTCCGTTAATGTATATTCTTATTTTTTCAAAACATGCTTCCTCTCATACACAGTCGGCAAAAAAAGTTCTGTTACGCCTTGCAAAACAGCAGTAGATGATGTATAAATATATTGCGACACCGTTTATAAAAATTAAGGAGTACCGACATGACACTGAATTTCCGTTCCCGTACCCTGACAAGTCTTGCGAAGGTCTTTCCCGACGAATATCCCCCCTACATGGAGTGCAACAGCCTCACTGCGCTGAAAAATGAGGAATGTGCCTTCCAGGTGGCTTTTTCTGCAGAATATCACGATATCCGCATTCATCATTTTCTCGTCTCCGTTGAAAGCGACCTCGACTGTGTTCCCTATATTGTGGAGTGCACCCCCTCCGATCTGCCCATCTATTCCGACCACGATCCCTACATTCTTCGCAACGGCGAGCCCGGTCTCTATCCCGACCTGCTCCGTCCCATCACGCCGGAGACCCGCATTTTTGTGCCCACCGGCCAGTGGCGCTCCGTCTGGATCGCCATGCCCGGCATGAAGGCTGCCGGCAAGCACACGGTCACCGTCAAGTTCCACTACGGAAACGGCACCGTTTTTGCCAGCACCAAGGTCACCGTGGATATCATCGATGCCGAACTTCCCAAGCAGGAGCTTCTGCACACCAGCTGGTTCCACACCGACTGCCTCTCCACCTGGTACAACGTGGAGCCCATGAGCGAGGAATACTGGCGCATCACCGAAAACTTCGCCCGTGCCGCCCGTGACCACGGCGTTACCCTGCTGCTCACCCCTCTCTTCACCCCGCCGCTGGATACCCGCGAGGGCCATGAGCGTCCCACCGTACAGCTGGTGGACGTTACCGTGACGAAGGGCGAATACAGCTTCGGCTTTGAGAAGCTCACCCGCTGGATCGAGATGTGCCACCGCGTGGGCATCGAGTATTTCGAAATGTCCCACCTCTTCACCCAGTGGGGTGCATGGCACGCACCCAAGATCATGGCGAATGTGGACGGCGAATACAAGCGTATCTTCGGTTGGGAAACCGTATCCACCGGTCCCGAATACTACGAATTCCTCAAGGCCTTTGCCGCCGCACTCATCCCCTATCTTGAGAAGATGGGCATTTCCGACCACTGCATCTTCCATGTCTCCGACGAGCCCAACATCAATATCTACGAGCAGTATTCCCGCTGCGCCGCCATCATCGAGGAGCTTTTCCCCGGCTTCAAGGTCATCGATGCTCTTTCTCACATCGATTACTATGAAAAGGGCGTCGTCAAGTGCCCCGTTCCTCACATCCCGACGGTCGAGGACTTCATCGCCGCCGGCGTGCCCAACCCCTGGGGCTACTATTGCTGCGGCCAGTACAAGCTGGTCTCCAATCGCTTTTTCTGCATGCCCCAGGCCCGCACCCGCGTCCTCGGTCTGCAGATGTATAAGTTCGATCTGGAGGGCTTCCTGCAGTGGGGCTTCAACTTCTGGTATTCCCAGCTCTCCGTCCATCCTATCGATCCCTTCCGCGTGTCCGATTCCGGCTACGCCTTCCCCTCCGGCGACGGCTATGTTGTCTATCCCGGCGAAGGCGGCGAGCCTCTGCCCTCCCTGCGCCTGAAGGCCTTCAACGAGGCCATCACCGATTTGCGTGCCCTGCGGCTGCTGGAGAGCCTCATTGGCCGTGAAAAGACCCTCCGGCTGCTGGAGAAGGGTCTGGACCAGCCCCTCACCTTCACAGAGTATCCCCGCACCGAGGAGTGGCTCCTTGCTAAGCGCGAGGAGATCAACCGCGCCATCCGCCGCGCCCTGAAAAACAACTGAACCTTCCCCGAGGTTCGGGTTATTCAAGGCATAGGAGCATTTTTAAGATGACCAACTTCCGTATACGTCCTCTGACCAGCCTTGCGAAGGTTTTCCCCGACGAATACCCATCCTATATGGAAAGCACCTCCCTTACCACACTGAAAAACGAGGACTGTGCCTTTCAGGTGGCCTTTTCCGGCGAGTATGACAACTCCCGCATCCAGGCCTTCCACGACGGGAGCCGTGCGCACGCCTATCGCATCGAGGTAGAGAGCGACCTGGAGTGCGTTCCCTACATTGTGGAGACCACTCCCTCCGACCTGCCGGCCTATCCTGACCACGATCCCTACATTCTGCGGGACACCCCCGGGCTTTATCCCGATCTGCTGCGTCCCATCACCTCGGAAAGTGATATCTTCACCCCTGTCGGTCAGTGGCGCTCCGTCTGGGTCTCTCTGCCGGGCATGAAAACGCCCGGCAGACACAGGGTCACCGTCCGGTTTTGGCGCACCACCGGCCTTTTGGTCGGTGAGGTCACCGTCACCGTGGACATCGTCGATGCCGAGCTCCCCAGACAGGAGCTTCTGCACACCAGCTGGTTTCACACCGATTGCCTTTGCAACTGGTATCGGATGGAGCCCATGAGCGAGGAATACTGGCGCATCACCGAAAACTTCGCCCGTTCCGCCCGGGAGCACGGTGTCAATCTGCTGCTCACCCCCCTCTTCACTCCGCCGCTGGACACCCTTGAGGGGCGCGAACGCCGCACCGTGCAGTTGGTGGATGTCACCGTGACGAAGGGGGAATACAGCTTTGGCTTTGAGAAGCTCACCCGCTGGATCGAGATGTGTTGCCGCGTCGGCATCGAGTATTTCGAGATGCCCCATTTCTTCACCCAGTGGGGTGCGAAGCACGCCCCCAAGATCATGGCGTGGGCAGACGGGGAATACCGGCGCATCTTCGGCTGGGAGACCGATTCCGTCGGCGAGGAATACTACGCCTTCCTCAAGGCTTTTGCCGCCGCACTCATCCCCTATCTTGAGAGGATGGGTATCTCCGACAAGTGTATTCTCCACGTCTCCGACGAGCCCGGCATGCCGGACTACGGGCGGTATTCCCGCTGCGCCGCCATCGTCAGGGAGCTCTTCCCCGGCTTCAGGGTCATCGATGCCCTTTCAGAGCTGGAATTCTACGAGACGGGCCTCATCGAATGTCCCGTGCCCAAAACCCCCGCGGTGGAAAAGTTTATCGCCGCCGGTGTTCCCCGGGCCTGGGGATATTATTGCTGCAGCCAGTATAAGCTGGTCTCCAACCGTCTTTTCTGTATGCCCATGGCACGCACCCGCATCCTCGGCATGCAGATGTACAAGTTCGATCTGGAGGGATTCCTGCAGTGGGGCTTCAATTTCTGGAACTCCTGCGGCTCCGTCCGTCCCATCGACCCCTTCCGCATTTCCGATCTCGGCTGCATCAGCCCCTCCGGCGATGCCTATGTCGTCTACCCCGGCGAGGACGGTGAGCCCCTGCTCTCCCTGCGCCTGAAGGCCTTCAACGAAGGCCTTAACGATCTGCGCGCCCTGCGGCTGCTGGAGAGTCTCATCGGCCGTGAAAAGACCCTCCGCCTGCTGGAGAAGGGTCTGGATAAGCCCCTCACCTTCACGGAGTATCCCCGCACCGAGGAGTGGCTTCTTAACAAGCGCGAGGAAATCAACCGCGCCATCCGCCGCGCCCTCACGTCCAAGGCATAACCCGCAATATGCAGCGCCCGCCCCGTCATACCGACGGAGCGGGCGTTTTTTTATATCCGATTCTCCCGCAGCCGGGCCACAAAAAAGAGCCCGCAGAGAATGACGTTATGGGCGATCATACACGCCCAGGCGGAGACCAGACCGAGACCGAGAAGCTCCACGCACACGAAGGTGCCGACAATGCGCACGCCCCACATGCAGAGAATATTGAACAGGAAGGGAAGTCCCGTCCGTCCTTCTCCCTGCAGGATTCCCTCCAGAATGATGGCAACGCCGAATACCGGCTCGGAAAGAGCCACCATGCGCAGCACCCGTGCGCCAAGGCCGATGACCTCCGCCTCCCGGGAGAAAACACGCATCATCTCCGGAGCAAAGGCAAAAAGCAATGCCCCGGAAACCGTCATCAGTCCCACCTCCAGCCGCAGGGCTGCCCGCGTCATGCGGCGAAGCCGATCCCGGTCGCCGGCACCGACGCAGTTGCCCGCGAGGGTGGCCGTTGCCATCTGCATCCCATAGCCGGGGATGTAAAAGGCCGATTCCACGGTGTTTGCGATGGTGTGGGCGGCGGTTGTCACCTCACCCAGGGAGTTGATCATGGCCGCAAAGGAAACGTATCCCAGTTTGGTCCCAAAGCGCTGCAGCATATTGGGCACCGCGATCTTCAGGCAGGGGGAAAGGATCTCCCGCCGCAGCCGCAGGCTCCGCCCCCGGGGTGAAATGTCCGGATGCCGAAGGTAGGCTACCGAAATGCAGATGCCGCCCACCGTAAAAGCCACCGCACTGGCCGCCGCGGCCCCTTCCACGCCCCAGCCTGCGCCGGGCACCGTCACCCTCGCACCGAAAAGCACAAGCTCCCGCGTGGGATAGATAAACAGAAAATTGAGTCCCACATTAACGGCGTTAACAAGAAGCCCTACCCACATAGGCGTTCTGGTATCTCCCGCCGCCCGCAGGAGCGTTCCGAAAAGGATGGTCGCCGTCCGCGGAAGCATAGGCATATACAGAATAAAGAAATAACGGGCGGCGAGATCGCGGATGCTCACATCCGCCCGCATCCAGCCGGGAATGAAGCCCGCAAAGGACAGGGTCAGCACCGTGGCAAAGCCGCCCACCAGCAGCACCGTCAGCACTGCCTGCGCAGAGATATCCCTAGCCCTCTCCCGTGCTCCTGCGCCAAGGGATTTTGCCACCAGCGAGAGAAATCCTACGCCGAGGGCAGCGATGGTGCCTGAAATCAGCCAGTTGAGGGTCGTGGTCACACCCACCGCGGCAGTGGCCTCCGTACCGAGGGAACCCACCATGGCGGTGTCCAGATACTGCACTGCCGTCTGCAGCAGCTGCTCCAGCATCGTTGGACCTGCCAGGGCAAGAATGGTCGCCGTCATCGCGCGGTCGGTCTTTCTTATATGCGGCAGGCGCATCCTTTCTCCCTCCCCGTTCGGCATTTTTCTTCATTATATCGCAAAACCCCACTGCCGTCCACAGTTTTGTCCCATTTTTTGAAAATAACCTTGCATTTGTGCACATCCCGTGATATAATTAAAAAGTTGTGAGGGAGTAGCAGACGCCGCCTGCGGCGCAGCAAGTCAACACACTGGCCGATCTCCCGGCCTGGCTTTGCTTTAAACTGCGAGACTCATGTACAGACGTTGTTTCGACCGTACATGGGTATATCCTCTGGTCTTTTCGGATACGGTCATGCGACGACCGTATCTTTTTATTTTGACGGGAGTTATACTATGTCATGGACCTTTACCTTCTTCTTTAACAGCATCTTTACCGGCGCAGGTCTTGCCATGGATGCTTTCTCCGCCTCCCTCGCCAACGGTCTCAATGAGCCGGATATGCGCCGCCGCCGTATGTTCTGCATCGCCGGCGTTTTTGCCGGCTTCCAGTTTCTCATGCCCTTGCTCGGCTGGTTCTGCGTGCACACGCTGGCACACTTCTTCTCCGCCTTTCAGAAGTTTATCCCCTGGATCGCTCTGATTCTGCTCTGCTTCATCGGAGGAAAGATGCTTCTGGATGCCCGTCTCGGCGGCGAGGCGGAAAAGGAATGCAGGGTCTGTACCCTGGCAACCCTTCTCATGCAGGGTGTCGCGACCTCCATTGATGCGCTTTCCGTCGGTTTCACCATTGCATCCTACGATGCGCTGATGGCCTTCGTCTCCTGCCTGATCATAGCCGTCGTCACCTACGGCATCTGCTCCGCGGGGTTATTTATCGGCCGACGCTTCGGCATCGCTCTCGCGGACAAAGCCTCCGTCTTCGGCGGCTGCATCCTCATTTTCATCGGTATTGAAATTTTCCTCACCGGAATTCTTTAATTCTTTCTTTATTCACACTTTTTTCACACTTTGCTTTTCGAAACGGAATAAAATGAACCTGTAACCGTTTAAACTGTTTTTGAGGGTATGTCATGAAAAACCGATATACATTACATGATTATCTTTCGGTCAACCGATCCAACCTGCGGGAGTATCGTCACGTGCTGCTCCTACTGTTCTGGCCGACTTTCGGCATCCTGTTCGGATTGCTCGAGCGCGTATACCAGCCGGGCTATTACTATCCCGTCTATTCTCCGTTGGATGACTACATCCCTTTCAATGAGCTTTTTGTCATCCCCTACGTTTTCTGGTTTGTCTTTCTCATCGGCATGCATGCCTATCTCTTCTTCGAGGATGTGGATACCTTCCGGAAGATGATGAAGTACATCATGATCACCTACGGTGTGACCCTTGTGATCTATCTCCTCTTCCCCACCTGCCAGCTGCTCCGTCCGACGGAATTTGCCCGGGACAACCTCCTCACCCGCTTCATGGCCGGCTTCTACGTCTTTGATACCAATACCAATGTCTGCCCCTCGCTGCATGTGGTCGGTTCTCTTGCGGTGGTCTTTGCCTCCCGCAATACGCCCCGCTTCCGCACCCCCGGCTGGCAAAGCTTCTTTATCATCACAGGTATTTTGATCTGCGCATCCACCGTTTTTCTCAAGCAGCACTCCATCATCGATGTATTTGCCGCCATCCCTTTGTGCTTTATGGCTTATTACCTCAGTTATAAGCCCCGTCGGGCAGGTTCAAAACGATTTCTGAAGGAGATGTGATCACAATGAAACCGAAGCTTCGCCAGCCTCTCGTTCTGGTCACCCTCAGCGCCATCATCTGTGCCGTCATTTTTGCCGTCATTTTCAACAGCGAGAAGATCTTCGGACTCCTGAAGGGGATTGCCGGTATCTTTATGCCCGTCATCGCCGGCTTTATCATCGCCTTTGTGCTGAATGTACCCATGCGGGGACTGGAGCGGCTTTTCACAAAGCTCTTCTCCCGGGCGAAGCACCGCCCGAAGAAGAAGCTTCTGCGACTGGTAAGCCTCATTCTTACCATCATCCTTCTGGTGCTGGTGGTCTTCCTTGTGTGCACGCTGGTCTTCCCCGCCCTGGCCGAATCGGTCTCCAGCCTGTATACCTTCGTGCTGAAAAAGTGGCCGGAATGGGCCAATATCCTCGATGACTACGGTATCAACACCAGCAAGATCGGCTCATGGCTCAACGGGCTGGACATCAAGACCATGGTCTCCCGCCTGACCAACGGCGCAAGCTATCTCATCTCCTCTGCGGCGAGTGCCGTCAGCAGCATTATCACCGGCGTTGTCAGCTTCTTTATGTCCACCGTGGTCGCCCTCTACGTTCTGATGAGCAAGGATGATCTCGTGCGTCAGGCAAAGAAGATCCTGCGCGCCTTCGTCCCCGACCGCACCGCCGCCTATATTGAGCATGTCGCAAGCCTCTTCAACGATTCCTATTCCCGTTTCTTCTCCGGTCAGTGTCTGGAGGCCTGCCTGCTCGGCACCCTCATCTTCCTGGTCTTCACCATTTTTCGCATCCCTTATGCCGCCCTTATCGGTATCCTCACGGCGGTGTTTGCGCTCATTCCCTACATCGGGGCCTTTGCCTCCTGCGGTGTCGGTGCCTTCCTGGTACTGCTCACCGCACCGGAAAAGTTCCTGCTGTGCATCATCCTCTATCTCGTGGTGCAGTTTGTGGAAAACCAGTTCATTTATCCCCATGTGGTGGGCTCCTCCGTGGGACTCAACCCGCTGTGGACCCTCGTTGCCGTCCTTATCGGCGGAAATGTCATGGGTATTCTCGGTATGATTTTCTTCATCCCGCTGGTTTCCATCCTCATCACCCTCCTGCGGGAGCACACCAACGCGGCCCTCGCCCGCAAATCTCTCCAGGAAAAGGAGCCCCCGCCCGAGGCGGAGTAAGCTTATCGCACAAAAAAATATGCACCCCAAAGGAGCTCAGACTCTTTTGGGGTGCTTTTTCGATCTTAAAAAGTTTTACACCAGTCCCAACGCATCCTCTACGGGGATGGCAATGACGATGCCCTTGGCCTCGCTCTTGAGACCGCAATTTTCTCCGATGGCCTGCATGATGGCAAGCTTGGATTCCTTTTCGGTCACGATGATAACGATCTCTTTTTCATCCTGCAGGTTGAAGCCCCAGCTGTTGACCGCATCGTTTGCACCGATGCCGCGGCTGTGCAGCACACTTCCGCCCACTGCGCCGACAGCACGGGCGGCATTCATCACCTCGCCGCTGTAGCCCTGATTGACGATGGCAGCGATCATAGTGTATTCGGATTCGGACATATGCGCATCTTCCTTTCGTTCCGGGACGGTTCCCCCGGCAGATTGGGGCCTGGTGAGTTGGAGCACAAGATTGGAAACGCCGGACAGGGGCAACGTGAAGGCGATACCCGTATTGGCAGTTCCGAGACGAAGCTCTTTCAGCAGCTTCCGCAGCAGAACGCCTGCGGCAGGACGGGATACCGCTGCAAGAAGAATGTTTTTTTCCGTGTTGCCAAAGCCCTGTATATCCAGCATCTCGGTGGGCGCGGTTCCCTCCGCATTGGCGGAGAAAAGCAGGGAGACCCCGTTCTCCCGCAGCATCTGCGCCGCTTTCCCGGAAAATTTCTGTTGGGTGATCAGCACAAGAATACGGGGAGAGTCATTTTTGGACAACATATTCGATCACCACTCCTCGATTTCCACAATTTCGTCGATATCTGCCGGCATAACAGGTGCGGGGGCAAGCTTCTCCTGCCGTGCGAGCTTGATACGGTAAGAAAGACCCATGATCTGGATGGCGATAAGGGGAGTCAAGGCAACCAGCGCCACAGCACCAAAGGCATCGGTCATGACGTTTCCGCCAAGGGTCTCGCAGGCGCCAATGCAAAGGGGCAGCAGGAAAGTGGAGGTCATGGGGCCGCTGGCGACACCGCCGGAGTCAAAGGCAATACCCACAAAAATCCGGGGCACGAGTCGGGACATCACCAGCGCCAGCACATAGCCCGGCAAAATGATCCAGCGGATATCCAATCCCGTGATAATACGCAGCATAGCAAGGCCCACGCTGACAGAAACACCGATAGACAGGCAGCGGTTCATGGACTTCGCGGGAATGAGGCCGTCCGTAACCGTCTGCACCTGATGATCCAGGATCTGAATGGCAGGCTCCGCCTTGACGATAAAGTAACCGATGAGCATTCCGATGGGAATCAGCAGCCACTTCTTCGACGAATCGGCAAGGCCACTGCCAATGAGGGAGCCCACCGGTGCAAAACCGACATTAACACCCGTCAGGAAGAGGATAAGACCCACATAGGTATATGCGAAACCGACACACACACGCAGACGCTGACGGCGCTGATATCTGTGGAAGCAAAGCTGAAAAATGGCAAAAACCGCTACAATGGGCAAAATGGACAGTGCCACCTCGCCCGCGTAATGGGGAAGCTCCCGGGTGAAAACGACCATGAGATCCTTTACGGTCTCCACATTTTCACCGATCTGCTCACCAAAAACCGCCTCTTTGGGGCTGTAGAAGCATCCCAGGATGAGCACGGAAAGAATAGGACCGATGCTGGAGAGCGCAACAAGACCGAAGCTGTCCTCCGCAGCGCCTTTATCGCCACGGACAGCGGAAAGACCGACACCGAGAGCCATGATAAAGGGAACGGTGATGGGGCCGGTGGTCACGCCGCCGGAGTCAAAGGCCACGGCAAGAAAATCACCGGGAACAAAGAAGGAAATAATAAGTACTGCCGCGTAAAAAACGGCGAGCAGAATGGACAGATCCACATGCCGGATAATACGCAGGATGGCGGCGGCAAGGAAAAGACCGACACCAATAGCCACAGTCCAGATGAGCACGGGATTGGGGATGCCGGGCACCTGATTTGACAGTACCTGCAGATCGGGCTCTGCAACGGTGATGATAATTCCCAGAGCCAGGCTGCACAGCATTACGAGCAGCAGGCGTCTGGATTTGGACATTTGCACGCCGATACCCTCGCCAAGGGGGCTCATGGCCATCTCGGCACCGAGCTGGAACATGCCCATACCGACGATGAGCAGCACCGCGCCGAAGAAGAACATGGAGGCGGAGGCAATATTGAGCGGGACAAGGAAGGTGGAAATAAAAAGAACGATCAGGGTAATGGGCAGTACGGCCATGACCGATTCCTTGACCTTCGCCCTCAGTTTACTGTTCATAGCCGCACCTCCTTCCGATTTTTTCGTTCTTTCAAAGCATTTCTTATTTATTATACTATATTCCCCGGCGTTTGTCTTTAGTAAAAATGTTGAAAGTTTTTTCACTTTTTCTCCGCAAAACACATCTGCCCATGTTTTTTTACCTTGTATTCCGGCTAATTCGTGTGCTATAATACGCGTAAGATCTAAAAAAGGCAGGTGCCGAAAAATGGCTGAAAACGTACAGGGTGGACTCGCTCTTCCCACCGATAACATAACCGAAGCCGCAGATGCGGCCCGCGATCCCTGGCAGGTGCCCGAATGGAAGGTCTCCGGCATTTTCGCCTCTCACATGGTGCTGCAGCGCGACATGCCCATCTCCGTGTGGGGCTGGTGTGACCATCCCGGTACCGTTGTCCGCGGCACATGGGACGGTGAGACCGTCACCTCCTCCGTCGATGCGAACGGCCGCTTTGCGCTGACCTTCTCTCCCCGGGCCGCCTCTCAAGCGCCGACGGAAATGACCGTTTCCTCCGATTTCGGCACCACCGTCTTCACCGATATCCTTGTGGGCGACGTGTGGCTTGTGGGCGGCCAGTCCAATGCAGAAATGAAGCTCGCCCCCTGCCTCGAAGATACCCCGGAGATCGCCGGGGATCTCCGCGCAGAACTTCCTCTCCGTCTTTTCCGTCAGACCCAGGCCGGTGCCTTTGCGCATAAGGAATGGCACGAATTCCCCGCCCGGGACATCATCGATCCCGATTGGACGTGGCATCTTCCGGACGAGGAATCCGCAAAAAGCTTCTCTGCCATTGGCTATTATGTCGGCCGCATGCTCACAGAGGCGCTGGATATCCCCATCGGTATGGTCATGATGTGTGCCGGCGGTGCCTGCCTGCGGGAGCTCATGCCCGTGGAGCTCGCCCATCGGCTCGGATACGAAAAGGGGGCCAATGTCCCCGTTGCCGGCTATTATAACACCCTCCTCGCCCCCCTCATCGGTCTTGCCTTCAAGGGTCAGATCTTCTTCCAGGGCGAAAGCGAGGGCATCTGGCTTGAGATGGCCAAAAGCTATGCCGAGGATCTTGCGGAATACGTTGCCGATGAGCGCGCCCGCTTTGGGATCGGCTTCCCCTTCTACAATTACCAGCTTTCCTCCTACGGCGAGGAGGGTGCAAAATTCTTCCGACATCTGCACTACGTCCGCGACAGCCAGCACCGCGCCCTCTCCCTCATTCCCGACTATTATCTCGCCGTCACCCGTGATGTCGGCGCCGATCCCGATGCCGGCGACTGGGCCCATTCCACCCACAAATTCGAGCCCTCCTGCCGTATTACGTCCCAGATCCTTGCCGCCACCTACGGCATCGGCGATCCGGCGGATGCATTTTCTCCCCTGCCCGCGGAGGTCCGGCGCGAAGGTGACCGCATCATTCTGCGCTTTGACTTTGTCGGTGACGGGCTTTACACCCCGGAGGATGCCCCCGTCTCCGGCTTCTCCTTTGACGGAGAGGGCGATACCCAGATCCCTGCCGCGGCAGAGATCGTCACGCCCGACACCGTTTCCGTCACTGTTCCGGAGGGGGCCGATTCCGCACGGCTCCATTTCTGCCTGATGAACATCGCCACCCTCTCCCGGGCAAATCTCTGCGGAAATGACCTGCCCGTAGGCGCATTCACCGTTACAGTAGACTAAATGAGCCCATACAAAAAAGCCTGATGCAGCCGCATCAGGCTCTTTACTTTGCTTTGATTTGCTTCACTCCGCCGGATAGGCTTTATACACGTGGATAATATTGATATCCTCGTCCATATTCAGCCCGTGGGCACCGCAATTTCCGTCGATATCGTGACAGCCGTGGTCCATGGCAAAG
>JAFQKV010000077.1 GCA_017414715.1 Clostridia bacterium | reverse complement strand
TGTATGTTGATAAACTCAGCATCTTCCTTATATTATACGCAAAAGTTTCCGCAAGTCAATGTATGTATCATGCAAAACTTATGCTAAATTTCAAAAATACTTGTCAAAAGAGACGTTTTTTTCTCTCTCACCCTTTGCGGGGCAACTTCCGGAGCTGCTCGGCAAGGATGTATATGCCCATCAGTACCCATGCACCGACAAGGCAGGCAATGAGCACTTTGGCCGCCGTTGGCAGTTCTCCGAGGGGCTGCTTGCCCGCCGCGGATGCGCCGCACTGATCCAGACGGTAGAGAGCCTCCGTGTCCGCGTAAAGCTTTTCAATATAGGCATCGTCCACCTTTTCATTGCGGCGGCAGGACTTGGTGACCGCTTCCACCAGCTGTCCGGCGGCATCGCGCAGAGATGCCGAGCCGTTGAAGACCGGCGTGACAAAGGTGCGATCAATATTGTCCATCAGAAGACGGGAGGCACGGATCTTGATGTCATAGTAGAGATCGTTGTCCTCTCCCTCTCTGGAAAGATAATCCCGATAGTCGGCGGAATCCAGCGCCTTGTTCGTCACAGGGAGATACCCTTCCGTCTGGGAATAGGCGATCTGCACCTCGTTGGTCAGCATGTACTGCGCAAAGAGCCACGAGGCCAGCACCTCCTGTGGGTCCTCCTTGTTGAAGATACACATGGAGGGTCCCTGGGAGATCATGGTGGGGTTTTCCGGATCAAACTGCGGGATGGGCAGAACCTCCGTCTCAAACTCCACCAGCGCATCGGCGGCGATGTCGATCAGCGGCGCATCACAACCCATCCACGTGGCACCGGCGGTGGAATCAATGGCAAAGATGCACTGCCCCGCATTGAGAAAGTTTGCGGGATAGCTGGAGATCTTGAAGGTGGAGAAGGCACGGCTCTCCGCATGGACGGCGATCTCTCGGAGCAGCTCCTCCGTCGTATCGTTGAAGATGAGCACCTCGCCCGCCTCGCTGGAATATTCCGCACCCTTCTGGCGGAGCTGGGTGATCATCATATTGTCGGTGGATTTGTAGATGCAGGGGATGAGCACGTCCTGTCCGTTGACGAGGAATTTTCCTGAGGCATCCTTCTGCATCGCCGCCTCGCTGACCTCCCAGATAAAATCCCATGTCAGCACCTCGGGAAGCGTATAGCCCAGCGCCTCCACGTAGGTACGGTTGACGTAGCAGGCCTCGGTGGAGCGCATATAGGGCAGCGCGTAATGCACGCCGCCGATCTTGCACTCCTCCAGGAATTTTTCGACGATCTCGTCGGCGCGCGGACCTTCAAACTTCAGCTGCGATCCGCCAAGTCCGTACTTTTCATCCGCAAACAGTCCATCCAGAGGAACGACGGTGTTCTCGCCGGTGAGATAGGTGGCGATGTGGTCGGGATAGGTGATGCACACGTTGGGGGTCGTGCCGGTGGCAAGATTTGTGATCACATCGTTGTAGATCTTGCCGTAGTCGGTGTAGAGACGCAGATTGACCTTGATATTGGGATAGAGCGCCTCAAAATCGGCGATGGCCTTCTGATAAATACCGACCTGCGTCATATTGGTATCATTTTTGGCCCAGAAGGTGATCTCATAGCTCCGGGAGGTGTCAAATTCCTCCGGGATCACAAAGCTCTGCGAGCTGCGGGAGCCGTGACAGCCGGAAAGAAGCAGCACCGCGGCACAAAGCACCGCCGCAAGCAAAACTGCCAAGATACGCCGTTTCATCCCTTGGTCCCTCCTCTCGCAACACCCTCCATGATCTTCCGGCGGAAGATGAGAAAAAGCACGATCAGCGGCACGGAGATGACCACCACCGCCGCCATCATGGCGGGAATATTTTCGCGGCCGAAGCCATTTTCACGGATCTCCTGAATTCCGTTGGACACGAGGAAATAGGCCTGATCGTCGGTGATGAGGCGCGGCCAGACATAGGAGTTCCAGCACTCGATGACCTTCAAAATGGTCACCGTGACGATGGTCGGACGGCAGATGGGCAGCATGACCCTGCAGAGATATTTCAGATCGGAGGTGCCGTCCACCTTCGCGGCGTAATAGAGCTTGTCGGGGATCTGCTCAAAGTTTTCTTTCAGCAGATAAATGTAAAATACCGAGGTCACCGAAGGAAGGATGAGACCGGTGAAGGTGTTGCGCAGGTCAAGCTCCGTCACTGTGACGAAATTGGTGATGATGACCAGCTCGTTTGGGATCATCATCAGGGAAAGAAAGAGGGTAAAGAGAAGATTCTTGCCCCGGAACTGCAGCCGGGAGAAGGCAAAGGCCGCCGGCACGATGACGATGAGCATCAGGGCCGTGGTCGCAACGGTAAAAATAACGGTATTGAGAAAATACTGTCCCAGCGGCACGGCGGTGAAGGCATCAGCATAGTTCTGCAGGGTGGGCGAAAGAGGGATAAAGGAGGGGATGCGCTCGGCATTGTAGGAGCCGTAGCTCTTCAGCGAGGTAATCAGCATCCAGTAAAAGGGAAAGAGCACCAGCAGTCCCCAGACCGTCAGCAGTCCGTAGGTAATGACACGCAGGATGCGCTGCCGGGCACGGGCAGCTTTTTCAAGCCCCGTGTACTCGGTTTCCGGATTCATGTCTCACACCCCCCTTTTCAGTGGTGGACCTTTTTCCTGCTCACCAGGAGGTTGATGCAGGTAATGGTCAGCACGATGGCAAACAGAATGATGGCGGCAGCGGATGCATAGGAGGGATATCCGCCGGAATCGCCGTAGAGCATATCGTAGATATAGCCGACGATGGTGTTCATCTCCGCGGCGTTAAGATTGGTGCCAAAAAGGGCGACCGCGTCGGAATAGGCCTTGAAGGCACCGATAAAGCCGGTGATAATGAGATAGAAAAGCATCGGTGAGATCATCGGCAGAGTGATCCTGCGGAAGATACGCCACCTGGAGGTTCCGTCCACCTGTGCGGCGGCGTAATAATCCTTATTGACCGAGGCAAGGGCGCTGGTCAGGATGAGGATCTTGAAGGGCAGCACCACCCACACCGTGTAAAAGCACAGAACGAACATCTTTGCCCAGTAGGGGCCGTCGATGAAGTCCACGGGGCCCGCGTTGAACCAGCCAAGCACGAGGTTCACAAGGCCGTCGGAATAGGGGGTCTGCTTAAAAAGGATCATAAACACCAGACCCACAGCGAGGGTATTGGTAACGTAGGGCAGAAAATAGACGGTCTGGTAGAGATCGCGCAGCTTTTTGATGGAGGAAAGTCCCACGGAGATGAGCAGCGCAAGCCCGGTGGAGACCGGCACGGTGATGATGACCAGGATAAAGGTGTTCTTCAGCGCCTGCAGGAAATAGGGATCCCGCAGAACGTAGGCAAAGTTGTATCCGCCGACCCCCACAAAGGTCTGCGAGGCGGAATTGTATCCCTCCTCAAAGGAATAGATGAGCACGTCGATGAGGGGATAGACCATAAATATGCCGAGGAAGAGGATGGCGGGCAGAAGATAGAGCCACGCTTTCCGGGAATTTGTTTCCATAGTCCGTATCCTCCGCTTAACGGGCCCCAAAGGGGATACGCTCGCCGCTTTCCGCATCAAAAAGGAATACCTTGCCGGGCTTCAGGGAGAAACGAACCTCTCCAACGGGCACGGCGGCGGCATCCTCCGCGCTGATAATGGCGCGGACAACGGGAGCGATGCTGTCAGGATGGGCGGACACCACCGACACGTCCCGTCCCATGACCTCCACACGGTCAAGGGCACAGGCAAGGGCACCCTCGCCGTTGAGGACAAAGCCCTCGGGGCGGATGCCCACCGTCACCGGTCGGTCGGAGATCTCCCCCACCGGAAGCACGGCCGCACCGCCGAGCATGAGCATACCATCCCGGATCTCGCCGCGGAAGACGTTGATGGGCGGCGTTCCGAGGAACTTTGCCACGAAGAGATTGACGGGATCGTCATAGACCTCCTGGGGCTTTCCGATCTGCTGGACGACGCCCTCCTTCATGACCACGATGCGGTCGGAGATGCTCATGGCCTCCTCCTGGTCGTGGGTGACAAAGACGGTGGTGATGCCCGTCTCCTTCTGGATGCGCTTGATCTCCTCGCGGGTCTGCAGGCGCAGACGGGCGTCAAGGTTCGACAGCGGCTCGTCAAGCAGGAGCACGCGGGGCATCTTGACCAGCGCGCGGGCGATGGCCACACGCTGCTGCTGGCCGCCGGAAAGCTCCGCGGGCTTGCGTTCCATCAGCCCGTCCAGCTGCACGAGCTTTGCAATGGCCGTCGCCTTCGCATTCATTTCCGCCCGGGAAAGGCGGTCCTTACCCTTGAGATTTTCCAGCGGGAAAAGAATATTCTGCCGCACGGTGAGGTGCGGGTAGAGGGCATAATTCTGAAAAACCAGACCCACGCCGCGCATCTCCGGCGGAAGGTCGGTCACGTCATCCTCACCGAAGAAAATTTTGCCGGAGGTGGGCTTCTGCAGACCGCAGATGAGGTTCAGGGTGGTGGATTTTCCGCAGCCGGAAGGACCCAGCAGTCCGATCAACATCCCGTCGGGGATCTCAAAGGTAAAATCGTTGACAGCGATCACCGTTTCGGCCTTTTTGCCCGCACGTCGTCCGCCACGGGCGGGAAAGGTCTTGGTAAGGTTCTGCAGAAGTATTTTCATACGGTCACGTTCCTTTGTCTCATTCTGCCGGGAAAAACATCCACCCGGTTTCTGTCATTATAATACTTTTTTGCTAATTTATCAAGGCGGCGGCACAGTATTGCTCCCGAAAAAAGCAAAGCCGCCGCGCCTCCAAAAGGCGCGGCGGCGGTATCGATTTTCGAAAGAGCGCAGAAAGCTTATTCCTTCTCGAGGGCCAGGGTGCGGGTGGTCAGATCGCAGACCTCCGCGGGACCCCAGTACTGGATGGCACCGGGATAGCAGTAGCAGGTCTCAACGGCCCACTCCTCGCGGTTGGCGGCGAAGAACTTGAAGGGCTTGCCGTCCAGCTCAACGAGAGCCTTGCGGATAACGGGCTTGTCGGCACCGTGGCGGCGCTCGATGTTCATCATCTTGGTGATGGGCATACCGCCGGCGATCCACTCCTCAGCGGGCTTGGAGAGGTTGGATACCTTGGAAAGGTAACCGGTGTAGCCGTACTGGATGAGCATGAAGGCGTTGTAGCCGAGGCTGTAGCAGTAGTCGGCATCGAAGTGGGAGGGGAAAGCGCAGCGGCCTTCGTAGCCGAGGAAATGATGCAGGGCGGAGAACTTGCCCTTGTAGGTGCCGGCAGCCTTGCGGGCGGCGAGGTTGTCCTTGACGAGGGCGGAGAAGAGCTTCTCGGACTCGATGAGGGAAACCTGCACGTTACCGTGAGGATCGCGCTCCAGGAAGAGCTG
>JAFQKV010000076.1 GCA_017414715.1 Clostridia bacterium | reverse complement strand
CGGCACCAAGAACGGTATCACCGCCATCCAGATGGACCTGAAGAACGATGGCCTGACCTACGACATCATCGAGAACTCCTTCGCCATCACCCGCGAAGCCCGTATCCAGATCCTTGATGAAGTGATGCTGCCCGTCATCAGCGAGCCCCGGAAGGAGCTGGCTGCCACCGCACCCAAGATGATCAGCATGAAGATCGCCGTGGACAAGATCCGCGAGGTCATCGGCTCCGGCGGAAAGGTCATCCAGAAGATCTGTGCCGATACCGGCGCCAAGATCGACATCGAGGACGACGGCTCCATCTTCATCTCCTCCATGGATATCGAAGCCTGCCGCGCCGCCAAGAAGATCATCGACGATATCGTCTTTGTCCCCGAAGTCGGCAAGCTCTACTACGGCAAGGTCGTGCGCATCATCCCCATCGGTGCCTTTGTTGAGCTGGCTCCCGGCAAGGACGGCATGATCCACATCTCCAAGCTGGAAAATCACCGCGTGGAGAAGGTGGAAGATGTGGTCAAGGAAGGCGACTGGACCTGGGTCAAGGTCACCGAGATCGATGACCGCGGCCGCGTGAACCTGTCCCGTAAGGATGCGCTCAAGGAGCGCGAGAAGCTGGGCTTCAAGGACTAATGCAAGACCCATACCGGGGCGGCACCGCCGCCCCGGTTTTTCACACGAGGTGTTTTTATGTTCCAAAAGCGTATTCTGCCAAACGGCGTGCGTATTCTCACCGAGCATGTCCCTGCCGTCCGCTCTGTTGCCGCAGGCATCTGGGTAGCTACCGGCTCCCGGTTTGAAAAAGCTTCGGAGAGCGGCGCATCCCACTTTATCGAGCATATGGTCTTCAAGGGCACGGAAAACCGCACCGCATCCCAGATTGCAGCGGAGATGGATGCTATCGGCGGTCAGATCAATGCCTTCACCACCAAGGAATGCACCTGCTATTACGGCCGCGTGCTGGACACCCATCTGGGGCGTCTGGCCGATGTGCTGTGCGATATGTACTTCTGCTCCCGGTTTGACGAGGAAGATGTGCAGAACGAACAGGGCGTCATTCTGGAAGAGATCGGCATGTACGATGACACGCCGGACGATCTTGTCAGCGAGCGGCTTTTTGCCACGGTGTACAAGGGCAGCAGCCTTGCCCGCCCCATTCTCGGAAAGCGCAGCACCCTGCAGAACATGACCGGGGAATTTTTGAAAGCGTATCAGAAGTCCCAGTATCTCCCCTCCAATACGGTGGTCACCGTTTCCGGAAGCTTCGATGACCGGGAGATCGATGCGCTGGCGGAGCGTTTTGCTGCCATGGCTCCGGGAAAGCCCCGTAAGCTTGTTCCCGCTGCCTATCAGCCCGGGTTTGTCTCCAAAAAGAAAAGCACAGAGCAGAACCATCTCTGCATTGCCTATCCCGGTCTTTCGATCTCCGATGAACGGCGCTATGCCATGCAGCTTCTCAGCGGTATTCTTGGCGGCGGTATGTCCTCCCGCCTGTTTCAGGCACTGAGGGAGCGCCACGGTCTCTGCTATTCCGTCTACACCTTCGGTTCTTCCTATCAGGATACGGGCACGTTTTCCGTGTATACCGCCCTTTCCGGAGAAACGGAGGATGAAGCGCTGCGCGTTCTCTGCGGAGAGCTTCGCCGCTTCCGTGAGGAGGGTGTGACCCGTGAGGAGCTTGACCGCAACCGTGAGCAGGCGAAAGCCAATGTGCTTATGAGTCTGGAATCCACCGGAAGCCGCATGAACCGTCTTGGACGCAGCGAGCTTACTCTCGGCAGAATTCCGGAGATCGACGAGGTCGTCGCCCGTTACGACGGGGTGACCCGGGAGGATATTGCAGAGCTTGCACAGCTGTGTCTTGATCCTGCGCAGCTTTCCTTCTCCGCGGTGGGCAAGGTGCCCTCTGCCGAGGTCTACCGGGAAAAACTGCAGAAGCTCGGCTTCTGAACCCGCCGTTGACTTCTTCGATAATTCGGTGTAAACTGTCTTTTGCAAAGGAGGTGCCGCCATGGCAACCGAACGCACCAATCGCCTCAACGAGCTTGCCCGCAAGCAGAAAGCGGAAGGACTTACCCCCGAAGAGCTGGAGGAACAGGCCCGTCTGCGGAAAGAATATCTGGCAGCCTTCCGGGCAAATATGACCGCCCAGCTGGATAACGTGGTCATCGTCAATCCCGATGGCACCTCCCACAGTCTGAAGAAGAAGCAGAAGTAAATTCGGTTAATGCCGCTGTGATGGAATGGTAGACATCGCGGACTTAAAATCCGCTGAAGGCAACTTCGTACCGGTTCGAGTCCGGTCAGCGGCACCATGTAAAAAGCCTCTTTTGTCTGGTAGACAAAAGAGGCTTTTTACAATGATATCCGTTCCTTGTGGAACGGGTGATATATCTTCGATATGATATCGCACTGTCGTGCGATGATATATGCCTGCGGCATATGAGGAACGGATATTATATCATGCTTGCGAAGCAAGTATATCATACGGCTTGCCGTATATCATATCGCATTAGCGATACATCATTGAAAATTGCAACAAATTGTGATATCATTAGTTTAAGAAATCTAAATTTGCGAGGATATATTGTGAAAACATATACACTATGCGGCAGCATGAGATTTGAAAAAGAAATGCAGGAAGTGGCCTATTATCTCGAAACACAAAAAGGGTATAATATTCTGCAATGTATATATACACTGGTTGGCACGAAACCAACAGCAGAGGAATTGCAAGCCCTTGAACTTGCGCATTATCGAAAAATAGATATGAGTGATGGTATCTATGTTCTAAATATGGATGGATATGTTGGAGAATCCGTTCGCAAAGAGATAGACTATGCTCAACGGCATGGCAAGGAAGTCATTTACCATTGCAATTAGCCAAACTAAGATGGCACACACTACTTTTGGTCGTTCTTACCCCCACTTATACTACTTTTGGTCGCTCTTTCGCACATAAAAACCTCTTTTGTCGTAGACAAGAGAGGTTTTTGCTTTATTATCTGCACTTATCAATAAACCACTCTATGAGTTTTCCTCCGCAGTCGTAACGTTCGGGGTGCCACTGGACTCCGATGATATCAAGGCTTTTGTGCTCTATGGCTTCGGGGGTACCGTCCGGTGCGTAAGCCGTGACGGTGAATTCTTCTGCGATTCTCTT
>JAFQKV010000075.1 GCA_017414715.1 Clostridia bacterium | reverse complement strand
GCCGACACGTTGCCCCAAGTCAAGACCACCAAGCCGTGCTTAACAAGAGCAAGATTTTGCTCAAATACTCTTTTTTTCAGTTGTTCCAGCATCACAGCACCTCCGCGGCAAGTTTTTCTGCAGCAAGCCCTTTTTTGTACTTCTCCATAAACGCACGGAAGGATTGTACTTCCCTCTCGTCTGCGCAAACAGTCGTCTTTTTTGTGTTTTCAAAGATACCCGCAAGGAACTTTTCAAAATTTCCGCCGCCGAGATACGTAAACAGGGCAAGCAGTGCAATTCCCCATGCGCCGCCCTCACCCGCATTGTCCATCACAGTGACCGGCGCGCCGATGGCGGCAGACATCGCACTCTGACCCACCACGGGCGTTTTGAAGAATCCGCCGTGACCGCAGACACTGTCGATCCTGACGTTTTCCCCTGCAAGAATATCGCAGCCCATTGCCAACGAGCCGAGCGCAGAATAGATCTGCATTTTCATAAAATTCGCAAGGTTCAGCCTGCCGTCCGGCGTTCTCGCAAGCAGGGGAACGCCTGTTTTGACCTCGGCAATAGGCTCGCCTGCCAAAAAATTGTACCCGACAAGACCGCCGCAGTCTGCATCGGCTTGCAAAGATGCTCTGTACAGACGGTCAAACAGCTCACCGCGGCTGATCTCACCGCCGCCGAGGCTGATTACTTCTTTGAAAAGATTGGTCCATGCGGTTATCTCCGAGGTAAAGTTGTTGACATGCACCATGGCAACCGGTGCGCCGTGCGGGGTTGTGACAACATCAATTTCCTTATAGAAACCGTCAAGATTTTTTTCAAGAACCGCCATGAGGAACGCCGATGTGCCGGCTGACACATTTGCCGTTCTCGGTGTTACACTGCAAGTCGCCACCATGCCCGTACCCGCATCCCCTTCGGGCGGGCAGAGGATACATCCCGGTTTCAGCTTGCCTGTGGGCTCCAGCCATTTTGCCCCCGCAGGCGTAAGTACGCCTCCGCTTTCTCCCGCAGAAAGAACGGTTGGAAGAAGATTTTCAAAAGGAGCGGAGATGCCTTTTTCGGACAGGAGACGGTCGAATTTTTCCAGCATATCGCTGTCATATCCGCCGTCTTTTACGGGGAACATCCCCGAAGCATCACCGATTCCGAGAACCTTTCTGCCCGTCAACTTATAATGGACATATCCGGCAAGTGTGGTAAGGAAGCCGATTTCCTTTACATGAGGCTCGTTTTCAAGAATCGCCTGATAGTAGTGGGACACGCTCCACCGCATAGGGATGTTGAACCGAAACAGCTCCGACAGTGCATCCGCCGCTTTTTCGGTGTTGGTATTTCTCCATGTTCTGAAGGGCACGAGAAGCTCCCCGTTCTTATCAAAAGCAAGATACCCGTGCATCATAGCGGAAACACCGATGGCATCCACTTCTGTAAGTTCTTCTTGGAATACGGACGCATACTCCTTTGAAAGGTTTGAAAAACTCGTCCGCACACCTTTCTCAACCTCATCGAGAGAGTACGACCACAGTCCGCCGACAAGGCGGTTTTCCCATTCATAAGAGCCGCTTGCAATGACAGCCGCCGTTTCATCGGTCAATACCGCTTTTATTCTGGTTGAACCGAGCTCTATACCTAAAATCTTTTTCATATGCACCTCTTATCTGAGCTTCCACACAAGGTCGGCTATCATCAATTTTTCCTCAAGGGCATCCACGGTGGTATCTTTGGTAATATGTACAAATTCAATATCCATCATATTGGCGAAATCCTTCATCTGTTCGGCGCTTACGTCATAGGAAAGCACCGTATGATGGGCACCGCCCGCTGTTATCCAGCATTCGATTCCGGTGGCAAGATCGGGCATAGGCTTCCACATAACCCTCGCAACGGGGAGATTCGGCATATCCAAGATCGGCTTTACACATTCAATATCCTGACAGATCAGACGGAGTCTGCCGCCCATATCCACAAGGCTGACAACAATCGCTTTGCCTGCCTTGCCTTCAAACACAAGCCTTGCGGGATCTTTTTCGTTCATGCCTATGCCGAGGGGATGCGTTTCTATTCTCGGCTTGTCTGCCACAAGACTGGGACAAACCTCAAGCATATGTGCGCCGAGGCTGTATTCGCTGCCTTTTTCAAGGTGATAGGTGTAATCCTCCATAAAAGCAGAAGCACCATTTCCGTTTTCACCCATAGCCTTCATGATTGCAGTCATGGCGGCAACCTTCCAGTCGCCTTCGCCGCCAAAGCCGTAGCCCTTTTGCATC
>JAFQKV010000074.1 GCA_017414715.1 Clostridia bacterium | reverse complement strand
GGAGCTGGTTGAGGGTCTGCTCACGCTCGTCGTGTCCGCCGCCGAGACCGGCGCCGCGCTGACGGCCGACGGCATCGATCTCATCAATGAAGATGATGGCGGGGCAGGAACGCTTGGCCTGGTCAAAAAGATCGCGGACGCGGCTGGCACCGACACCGACAAACATCTCAACGAAGTCGGAACCGGAGATAGAGAGGAAGGGAACACCGGCCTCACCGGCGACAGCCTTGGCAAGATAGGTCTTACCGGTACCCGGAGGGCCCACCATGAGCACGCCCTTGGGAATGCGGGCACCGATATCGGCAAACTTTTTCGGGTTCTTGAGGAACTCGACGATCTCCCAAAGCTCTTCCTTTTCTTCTTCGGCACCGGCCACATCGGCAAAGGTGATCTTCTTCTTGTCGGGGGCGATGGTGCGGGTCTTGGCCTTGGAGAAATTCATGGCCTTGCCGCCGCCGTTTGCCTGGTTCATCAGGAAGAACCACATGAAGCCAAAGGCGATCATGAGGATGAGATAGGGTATAAAGCTGACCCACCAGGGGGTGCCGGCGGGCGCGATGAGATCGTAGCCCTTGAAGGCATCGATGCCCTTTTCCTCGTACTCGGCAAGGATCTCACGGAAATCCTCATAGAACACGGAGGTGTAGGCCACCTCGTATTCGACGGTCTTGCCGTCGGTCAGCTTAAGCTCCAGATCGGTACCGTCCAGCACAAAGCTCTCCACCTTGCCCTCGGCAAAATAGGCAAGTATATCGGAGTAGATGAGCTTTTCCTCTGCCGGCTGCTGCCGCATATAGGTCAGCGCCAGCGCTCCGATAAAGAAGGCAAAGATCAGAACATAAAAAAATACGCCGCGGAAACTGTTTTTCTTCAAACAGTCTCACCTCACTTTCAAAAGGTATATGCAGGATATGCAAAACCGGGATCGTCAGCTCTCGTAGACCTCGGGCTTGAGGACGCCGACGAAGGGAAGATTCCGGTATTTTTCGTTAAAATCAAGTCCGTAGCCGACGACAAACTCATCAGGGATCTCAAAACCGACGTATTTACCCTTCAGCTCCGTTTTGCGGCGGGAGGGCTTATCCATCATGGAGCAGATCTCCAAAGATGCGGTGCCGCGGGAGGAAAGAACTTTGCAGATGTGGCTGAGGGTCAGGCCGGTGTCGAGGATATCCTCCACAAGTATGACGTGACGGCCGGTGAGATCCGGCAGGCCGTCGGTCTGCGCGCTGACGCAGCCGGTGGTCTGGGTGCCGCGATAGGAGGAGGCGGAAATAAAGGCCATCTCACAGGGGATGGTTACATTTTTGCACAGTTCGGCCATAAAGATGTATGCGCCCTTGAGAACACCGATGAAAAGGGGATTTTTATCGGCATAATCCCGGGAAATATCGGCAGCGAGCTCGCAGGTGCGGGCCTTGAGCTGCTCCTCGGTATGGGTGATTTTCAAAAGATCCTGCAGCATAAGGTATATGTTCCCTTTCAGATTGATTTTCAAAATTCATCCGCCGATCCGTCCGCAATGGGGCGAATCTCGATACGGAAGCAGGCGGCACCCGGCGCGGGCTGCCATGCGGCATCCGCCCCGTAGCCGTGAACGGCAGCGACCGAGCTTCCGTCGGCAATGACGGGAATGCAGTCACGCTGTGCGGCAGGGATCCTGTCGTCAATGAAGATCTTTTTCAGCGATCGGCGGCAGGCGCGGGGATTTCTTTGAAAGGTGTCTCCGGTGATGCGGGAACGTACCGTAAGATGCCCGTCTATTCTATCACAGGAAACATAAAAAGAAGTCAACGAATTGTGAATATTTTCCGGCGCTGTTTCAGAAAACAGGCCGATGCGTATCCCGGCTTCGGGAATATCCGTAAAACCTTCCGCTGTAAGCTGCCGCGGGGGCAGAGAGGTAAAAGCTCCGTTTACGTCAAAAATCAGCTGATCATATTCCCGACGAAGGCGACAGCCCGGAAGATCTGCGGAGGCGGAAGGATTCTCGCTTTCGCAAAGGCGCAGGCAGAGCTCCGTTCCCTCCCGGGAGAGGATGAGACCGGTGTGATCGTTATAGGCGCGGCGCAGCCGCCGGACGGCAAGCGGTCGGGGAAGTTCTGCAAGCTCTGCCGCGGAGAGAGGGCCTTTTGAAAGCTCGTCTAAAAGCGAGGCATCCTCGGACAGGGTCTCCGCCATGCGGAGCACGGCCTCCGGAAATGCGGGATTGAGATGCATAAGCTCCGGCATCACGCAGCTGCGGATGCGGTTGCGTGAAAGATCGGTGTCGGCATTGGTCGAATCGGTGACAAAGCTTTGGCCGTGAGCGGAGAGATATTTCTCGATATCCCTGCGGGAAACGGAGAGCAGCGGGCGGATGAGCCGCCCTCGCACTGCGGGAATGCCGCAGAGTCCGGAAAGACCCGTGCCGCGCACCAGATGGAGCAGCACCGTTTCGGCATTGTCCTCGAGATTGTGGGCGGTGGCGATGCGGGAGCAGGAAAGCTCTGCTGCACATTCCGCCAAAAGACGGTAGCGCTCCTCCCGGGCGGTCTCCTCAAGGCCCTTGCTGCGCTGTGCGGCAAGGGCGGGAATATCCACCCGTATGAGTCGGAAGGGAACGCCGAGTTTCCAGCAGAGTTCCCTGCAGAATTCCGCATCCCGATCGGCCTCGGCACCGCGGATGCCGTGGTGCACATGCAGCGCACATATCTGGCGGCGAAGCTCACAAAGGGACAGCAGCAGTGCCGTGGAGTCTGCGCCGCCGGAAAGGGCAACGAGGATGCGTTCCTCCGGACCGACATTTGCAGATGAAAGAAAATCAGCGACGCGGCGGTTCATCGTAATGGGTCTCAAGGGTGGAGAACTTGGTGAATTGACCGAGCCATTTCAATTTGACGGTGGTGGTCTCACCGTGACGGTTCTTTGCGATGATGCACTCGCATTCGTTGGTGGGCTCGCCGTCACGGTTGTGGTAGTCCTCGCGGTAGAGGAACATGACCACATCGGCATCCTGCTCAATGGCACCGGAATCGCGCAGGTCAGGCAGAATGGGGCGTTTGTCGGTACGGCCTTCGGAGGCACGGGAAAGCTGAGAAAGACAGATGACAGGCACGTTGAGCTCCTTGGCCATGATCTTTAAGGAGCGGGAGATCTCGGAGACCTCCTGCACGCGGCTGTCACTGCGCCGGCCGGACTGCATGAGCTGCAGATAGTCGATGATAACGAGACCCAGCTCGTCGCCGAGGCGGCGGCATTTTGCCTTGATCTCACCGACGGTAATATTGGCGGAATCGTCGATATAAATGGGGGAGCCGCCGAGGGCAGAGGAGGCATGGGCGATCTTTTCCCACTCATCATCGGAAAGATTGGCCGTCATGAGCTTTTTGGAATCCACCAGCGCCTCGGAGGAGAGCATACGCATGACCAGCTGCTCTCTGGACATTTCAAGGTTAAAGACGGCAACGCCCTTGCGGGCCTTTTCGGCTACGTTCTGGGCAATATTCAGTGCAAAGCTGGTTTTACCCACACCGGGGCGAGCGGCAAGGATGATGAGGTCGGAGTTCTTCAGGCCGCCCAGACAGGCATCAAGTCCGGAAAAGCCGGATTCCACGCCGGGATACTTACCCTTGGTGCGGGCAAGCTCCGAAAGGGTATTGTAGGCATTGACGATGACGCTGCGGATGGGCATCAGTCCGTTGGTTGTGGAATTATGCCGCAGAGAAAAAATGCGCTGTTCGGTGTTTTCCAGAATATCGGAGGACTCACCGCTGCCGGAAACGGCATTGTTGTAGGCCTCGGCGGTGATCTCTGCAAGGGTGCGGAGTGTGGCCTTGTCGCGGACGATCTCCGCGTATTTTGCCACGTTTGCCGAGGTGGGAGTTACGTCCATCATCTGGAAAAGATAGGCGCGTCCACCTGCCTCATCGTATACACCGGCGGTCTTGAGCTCCTCCAGCACCGTGACGGGATCCACAGGCCGCGACATGGTGAACATGGAATAGATGATCTCAAAAATCCTGCGGTTTTCGGGAATATAAAAATCCTGGGCGGAGAGCGCCTCCACCACTTCGGGGATGCAGTCGGGATCGATGAGCATGGCACCGAGGACGGACTGCTCCGCGTCGGCACTGTAGGGCAGCTGCCTGCCCAGAAGTTCATCCATGATAGCTGCCTCCTGTAGTTTTATGTAATAGGGCAGAGCTTACTCTGCAATGACCTCAATCTTCACATCGGCGGAGATCTCCGGATAGAGCTTGACCTTGACGGTGTGGGTGCCGGCGATCTTGATGGGCTCGGAAAGGACGACCTTCTGCTTGGCGATATCGGTGCCGGCAGCGCGGTTGATGGCATCGGCTACGTCACCGGCGGTAACGGCACCGAAAAGCTTTCCGCTGGAGCCGCCCTTGGCCTTAAGGGTCACGGCGGTGGCGGAGAGCTTCTTGGCATCCGCCTCAGCGGCGGCCTTCTCCAGAGCGGCCTTGTGGTCACGGGCGGCCTGCTGGGTCTTCATCACGTTGAGATTTTCGGCATTTGCCTCCACCGCGAGCTTGCGGGGGAGAAGAAAATTGCGGCAGTAGCCGTCGGAGGCCTCAATGAGCTCGCCCTTCTTGCCCTGTCCGCGGACATCCTGTGTAAGAATAACCTTCATATGCTTTACTTTCCTTTCAAAAGAGAGTTGAAACGGCAGAAATTATACCTGCGTGGTGCTGGATTCAATATATCGGTCGATGCAGCGGCGGAGTTCTTCCTCTACCTCTGTGATGGTCTTGCCGCGAAGCTGCGCACCGGCGGAGGTGGTCTGTCCGCCGCCGCCCATCCATTCAAGAATAAGCTGTACGTTGACCTGCCCAAGGCTTCGGCCGGAGACGCATACCTCACCGTCACAGACAAAGACGGTGAAGGAGGCGAGGATTCCGTAAATATCCAGCAAATTATCCGCCGCCTGCGCCGCCACGGCACGGTCGGTATCGCTGCGGGTGGTGGCAATGATGAATTTCTCGCGATAGGTCTCCGCATTACCGGCAAGGCGGGTCTTCTCGAGATAATCCCGGGCGCTGCCCTGGAAGGCCTGCTTTGCGCCGACGGTGTCGGCGCCGACACGGCGCAGGAAGGCGGCGGCCTCAAAGGCACGGGAGCCGGTCTTGACGGTGAAGCCGCGGGTATCAAGGATGATACCGGCAAGCATGGCCGTGGCTTCAACGGGGGTGATATGGTCGACGGGAACAACGTACTGCAGCATCTCGCAGATCATCTCACAGGTGGAGGAGGCCACCGTTTCCTGGATGTTGACGGCGGTATTCTCGATATAGCCGGCGGAACGGCGGTGATGGTCGATAACGGCGATACGGGCAAAGGAGTCGATAAGCTCCGGCGCCTCGGTATAATCCCGGCGGCTGGTGTCAACAACCACGAGCAGAGACCGTGAGCTTCCGATGACCAGTGCAGACTGGGCATCAATAAAGGCGTTTTCATAGCCTGCCTGCGCCGCAAGGGAATCGACGATGCGGGGGCAGCCGCAGCGGTTGCGGTCCAGAACGATGTAGAATTCCTTGTCGCACTCCATGGCAATGCGGGCGACACCGGCGGCAGCGCCGATGCTGTCGGGATCGGCCACGCGATGGCTCATGATGATGACGTTGGAGGAGTCGTTGATGAGATCCTTCAGAACGGTGGCCATGATGCGGGAGCGCACCTGACTGCGGCGCTCGGTTTCCACGGCACGGCCGCCGAAGAATTCGTAATTGGTGCCCGTGCGGACAACGGCCTGATTGCCGCCGCGGGAAAGTGCCATTTCGGAGGCCATACGGGCGGCCTGCATATTTTCGGCAAGGGTTGCACTCCCGCGGCCGACACCAATGCTGATGGTGATGGGCATGCTGCTTTCGGAGGGGATCTCCATCACACGGGTGAGCAGATCAAAATTCCGCTCGGCAAAGGCAGCGTAAGCCTTTTCGGGGAAGAGAAGCAGGAAGCGGTCACGCTCACTTTTGCGCATGATGCCGCCCTCGGCGGAGACCCATGCGTTGACCGCCTCATCGAGGTGCGCGGTCAGAAGGCTTCGGCTGGAGTCGGGGGTGTTTTTTGCCACTTCTTCGTAGTTATCCCAGACGATGTCGGCGATCACGGTGCGGTTGTCGGCATACTCCCGGGAAACGGCACGCAGATCGGTCAGGTCGGTGAAATACAGCACCGACATCAGGCCGCGCATGCCGGTAGCTTCCATGGTGAAAAGATTTCCGCTCACCGAATAGGAGCGGTCACCGAAGGTGATGTCGTTTGGAAACACAGAGCCGCCCTCGGTCACCCAGTTCAGAGGCAGGGTGGGGCAGATCTCGGTGAAGGGTCGATCAAAAACGTGGACGTTCTGCACCATGGCGGTGAAACGCTCGTTTGCCCAGACGATGCTCTTGTTTTCCATGAGGATGACCGCCATGGGCAGGGGAAAAGAGAGCATCAGAGAGCCAGAGAGGTTTTCCTGGTTGATGACGCTTTCCTTGATGTACTTGTCCAGCGCCTTGCGCCGTTTATTGACCGCGGTGCGGTGGTAGATGAGAAGAATGGCGGCGCAGACGACCTCGGCGATAAAGAAGATCTTGTTTTCCAGAAAAAAGGAGGGGACAATAAAGAGGATCAGCAGAAAAAAGCAGAGATTAAAGCCGGAGTCCCGGAAGATCTGGGAGGTTTTTTTATCCATTTTTTCCATTTTTGGTCCCCTTTCGTCTTTCTTTCAGCTCTTTCCAGTAGGCTTCGGAGGCCTTTTCCATACGGTTGTCTCCGAATCGGTAGTAGGTGCGTCCCTTGAGAGCATCGGGCAGGTATTGCTGCTCCACCCAGTGCTCCGGGCAGCTATGTGGGTAAACATAGCCCTTGGCATGCCCAAGCTTCTGGGCACCGGCGTAGTGCCCGTCCCGCAGGTCATCGGGGATCGGGCCGCCCTTTCCTTCGGCAACGTCGCTCATGGCGGCATCGATGGCCATGACGACGGAGTTGGATTTCGGGGCTGTGGCAAGCAGGATGCAGGCCTCCGCCAGGGGGAGCTTTGCCTCGGGAAGCCCCAGCTGCATGGCGCTGTCCACGCAGGATTTGGTGATGCTCACCGCCTGGGGATAGGCAAGCCCCACGTCCTCTGAGGCCACGCACAGAAGCCGACGGCAGGCGGAGATCATATCTCCGGCATGGAGAAGCCGGGCAAGATAGTGCAGCGCTGCGTCAGGGTCGGAGCCGCGCAGAGATTTGTGGAAGGCGGAGAGGATGTCGTAATGGGCATCCCCGTCCTTATCGTAGCGCATGGCGGAGCGCTGGGTGACCGCCCTGGCATCCTCAAGCGTGGGTTCCGCCTTGCCGGCAAGCATGAGCATCTCCACGGCGTTGATGGCCTTGCGTACGTCGCCGCCCGCAGCGGCGGCAATGTGGCGCAGGACCTCCTCGGAGAGGATCACATCACAGCCGTACTCGGCGCGGGCAAGCTCAACCGCCCTTGCCGCCACCGGAAGGATCTCCTCCGGGGCGGGGGGCCTGAACTCAAAAACGGTGCAGCGAGAAAGGATGGCGTTGTAGATGTAAAAATAGGGGTTTTCCGTGGTGGAGGCGATGAGGGTGATGCGGCCGTTCTCGATAAACTCCAGCAGGGACTGCTGCTGCTTTTTGTTAAAATACTGGATCTCGTCCAGATACAGCAGTGTACCGGAGGCACCGAGAAGAGAATCGGTCTCCGCAATGATGTCCTTGATATCCCCGGTGCCGGCGGTGGTGGCGTTGAGCCGGTGCAGCCGCCGGTCGGTACGTCGGGCGATAATATTCGCCACGGTGGTCTTGCCGATGCCGGAGGGGCCGTAGAAGATCATGTTGGGGATATTTCCGCTCTCGATCACGCCGCGCAGGATCCCGCCGGGCCCCAGCAGGTGCCGCTGACCGGCAACGTCCTCAAAGCTTTCCGGACGGATGAGATCCGCCAGAGGTCTGTACATCGGACACCCTCCTTTCCGCTGATATCAGTTACGGTGCTTCTTTAGCCCTCGTACATGGGATACTTGGCGCAGATCTCACCGACCTCGGCAGCGATCTGCTCCTTCTTATTGTCGAAATCGGTGGCGGTGAGGCGGATGAGGCGGGCAATGTGCTTCATATCCTCGCCGTCGAGGCCGCGGGTGGTGGCAGCGGCGGTGCCGAGACGGAGACCGGAGGTGACGAAGGGGCTCTCCGGATCGTTGGGGATGGCGTTCTTGTTGGCGGTGATGCGAACCTCGTCGAGACGGTGCTGCATCTCCTTACCGGTGACGTTGAAGTTGCGCAGATCAACAAGGCACAGATGGTTGTCGGTACCGCCGGAGACCAGATCAAAGCCCTCGGCAAGGAGCGCATCGGCCAGGGTCGCGCAGTTGTCGATGACCTTCTGCTGATAGGCCTTGAACTCGGGCTGCATGGCCTCGCGGAAGCAGACGGCCTTTGCGGCGATGATGTGCATGAGAGGACCGCCCTGAGAGCCGGGGAAGATGCTCTTGTCGATGACCTTGGCGTGCTTCTCGGGGCAGAGGATAAGACCGCCGCGGGGACCGCGGAGGGTCTTGTGGGTGGTGGTGGTCACGACATCGGCGTAGGGAACGGGAGAGGGATGGAGACCTGCGGCAATAAGACCGGCGATGTGAGCGATATCCACCATGAGGGCGGCGCCGCAATCCTTTGCGATCTCGGCGAAGCGGGCGAAGTCGATGACACGGGGATAGGCGGAGGCACCGGCGATGATGATCTTGGGTCTCTCCTTCATGGCGATGTCATGGACCTCATCATAGTTGATGCGGTGGGTGTCGTTGTCCACGCCGTAGGAGATGATATTGAAGTGACGGCCGGAAATGTTCACGGGGCTGCCGTGGGAGAGGTGACCGCCGTTGGCAAGGCTCATGCCGAGAACGGTGTCGCCGGGATTGGCAAAGGCGAGGAAGGCGGCGAGGTTTGCATTGGCACCGCAGTGGGGCTGAACGTTGGCATGCTCGGCACCGAAGAGGGCACAGGCGCGGGAGCGGGCAAGCTCCTCGGCCTTGTCGACCTCCTCGCAGCCGCCGTAGTAGCGCTTGCCGGGATAACCCTCGGCATACTTGTTAGTCAGAACGGTGCCCATGGCGGCGAGAACCGCGGGGGAGACGAAGTTCTCAGAGGCAATAAGCTCAATATTACGCTGCTGACGCTGCCACTCGCTCACGACGGCATCGCCGAGCTCGGGGTCCGCAGCGCGGAGGAATTCCATGTTTTCCTTGATCATTTTCGTATTCCTTTCTGGTACTTTACATTTCGGTGTTTTTGCGTTACTATATAAAATATAAATAATAACCCATGTTAGAATATTATAACGGATTTATGCCCGAATAGCAAGGGAAAGGTGTTAACAAAATGACCAATTCCATAGAAGAAAAGACCCTTTTGGGTCGCAGGATCGTCAAAGCGCTGGAGGAGGCCTATCCGGAGGCCGTCTGCAGCCTGAATTTCAGCAAACCGTGGCAGCTTCTTTTTGCAACGCGCCTTGCCGCCCAGTGTACGGATGCCCGGGTCAATATGGTCACACCGGAGCTCTATTCCCGCTATCCGACGGTCAAGGATCTTGCCGAGGCGGAGCTTGCGGATGTCTGTGAGATCATCCGCTCCTGCGGCCTGTACCGCACCAAGGCCGAGCAGCTCATCGCCGGTGCCCGGGTGCTGCTCACGGAATTCGGGGGCGAGGTGCCCCGGGAGATGGAGGATCTGCTGCGTATCCCCGGTATCGGACGGAAAACGGCAAACCTCATCCGCGGCGACGTGTACGGCCTGCCTGCCGTGGTGGCGGATACCCACTGCATCCGCCTTTCCGGCCGCCTCGGGCTGACGGAGCATAAGGATCCCACCCGGGTGGAGCGGGATCTTGCCGCTGTGATCGACCCCGAAAAGCAGAATGATCTCTGCCACCGCTTTGTCATGCACGGCAGAGAGGTATGTACTGCCCGCGCCCCCGCCTGCGGGAAATGCGTGCTGGCAGAATTCTGCCTCTCGGCAAACAAATAACAAAACAACCCCTTTTTCATGCAAAAGCGTGAAAAAGGGGTTGTCTCTATGTTATGCAAAGTAGCCTGCGGTCAAGGCGGCAATGCCGTAGGTGGCAAGGCCGGCGACGGTGGGAGAGGAGATCCAGGCGATGGCGATGCGGCGGAAAACGCCGAAATGCACCTGCCGGACACCGCGCGTGAGTCCCGCACCGATGACGGCACCGACGACCGCCTGGGAGGTGGAAACGGGGATGCCCATCCATTTTCCCATAATGACGATGGTGAGGGACATGGCGAGGATAACGAGGAAGCCGTCAGTCTGGCTGATGTCGGCGATGGAGGAGCCAACGGTCATCATCACCCGGCGGGAGAAGGTGAGCACGCCGAAGGCAATGGCGATGCCGCCGAGGGCAGCGGTCAGCCGCGCATCGCCCAGCAGGTTTGCGGAAACGCCGGTCTGCGCAAAGTGGGTGTCGTAATAGAGAGCGGTGACGTTTGCGGAGCTGTTGATACCGATACTGTAGGAGGCGAAGATCCCCGCAACGATGTAGCCGATGCGAACCAGCTTGTCATAGGCACCGAGGGAGGAAATACGGTCGTAGAGAAAGCGGTTGAACAGCCAGACGATCACAAATGAAATGACACCTGCACCCAAAGGATTGAGGATCCATGTGGCGGCGAATTTGCCGATCTGGGGCAGATTGACGGCGAGCACCTCCGGATCGGAGTAGTTCGCGTGATAAAGACCCCAGCCGATGATGGCACCGGTAATGGACTGATTTGCGGAAACGGGAAACTTCAGATAGCTCATCACAAAGACGGTAAGTCCGGCACAGAGGAAGATGATGGCCGCCTTCAGAGCGCTTTGCAGCCGCAGTGCAGCAACGGTCCCCTCTGCAATGGCGGCTTCGGTCTCGGAAAGGGAGGCGGTGACGCGGTTGCTTTCCGCAAGCTCCGCCACCTTGCCGATATTGCCCGCGCCGCCGAGGATGGCGCCGATGATGCAGAAGACGGCAATGATGACGATCGCCGTGCGGTATTTGACCACGCGGGTGGCCACCGCGGTGCCGAAGGCATTGGCGGCATCGTTCGTGCCGAGAGACCAGCCCATAAACAGGCCGGGTATAAGAAGCAGATAGATCATCGTTTGTCCGCACTTATGCCTTTCTGGTGATGAGCATGATCTGGATCTTGTCGGCAATGTTCTCGATCACGTCGGAGATGTCGCAGACGAGCTCCACGAAACGTGCGGCCTGCATCTTCTCGGCGAGGCCGCAGTCGGTGGCATAAAGCCGCTCGTAGATGTCCTTTTCAATGTCGTCCACGCGGGACTCCTCGGCGCGGATATCGTCAAGGATACTGTGATCCCTGACGAATTTGCCGATCTCGGAGAAGAGCATGCGGATGCTCTTCTCCAGCAGAACGAACTGTCCCCGGGTGATGGAAAGGATCTGCAGGATGTCCTCGCAGAAGGACTCGGGCATACGGAAGCGCTGGACGATGCTCTGCGTGGTATAGGTCTCACACTTGTTTGCGATGCGGTCGCAGCTTGTGGCGATCTCAATGAGATCCTGTCGGGTCGCGGGCAAAAGATTTCCGCCGAGGGAGTCGACCAGGCGGCGCAGAGAGGCATCAGCGGTGCTTTCTGCCTCGTAGACGGAATCGGACAGTACCCGCAGCGCCTCGAAAGAGGTATCGGCAACGGAGGCCGCCCGCAGGAAACTGTCAAAGCGGACGAGACAGGCATCTACGTCCTTCAGCTGCTCGGCAATACGGATGTCGGGGCGGTCGTTGCGGTTTCTTGTAAACATGGACAGGCTCCTTTATGTGTAAATTCAAATTCAAACCAGATATTTGCGGGAAAGACGGACGTGATAGGCCTCGCGGACGGCCTTTTCCACCAGCTCCTCCACCGGGAGGTTTGCCTCGCTTTCGCGGGCATACTCTTCATCGGGACGTGTGCGGGGATGTTTCGGGGTAAAGACGGTGCAGCAGTCCTCGTAGGGCAGAATGGAGGTCTCAAAGGTGCCGATTTTGCGGGCGATGGCGGTGATCTCCGTCTTATCCATGCCAATGAGGGGACGGAAAACGGGCATGCGGCAGACGGAATCGGAAACGCACAGGCCGTCGAGGGTCTGGCTTGCCACCTGACCGAGACTCTCACCGGTGATAAGGGCCTTGCAGCCGCGGCTCTGTACCAGCCGCTCGGCGGTGCGCATCATCATGCGGCGAAAGATGAGGGTGGCCATATCCTCCGGACAGAGATCCCGGATGGCGAGCTGCTGCTCGGTGAAGGGGACCACCAGCATATCAATATCGGCATAGTCGGCAAGAATGGCGGCAAGCTCGCACACCTTTTCCTCGGCCTGCTCGGAGGTATAGGGAGGGCTCGCAAAGTGTACGCAGGTGAGAGAAAGACCGCGCTTGGCCATCATGTAGCCGGCGACGGGGCTGTCGATGCCGCCGGAGAGCAGCAGCGCGGCGCGGCCGCCGCATCCGGGCGGCAGACCGCCGGCACCTTCAAAGCGACCGGCGTGGATATAGGCACCGAAATCGCGCACCTCCACATAGAGTGTAATGCCCGGCTCCCGGACGTTGACCCGCAGATGCGGATCGGCGGAGAGAAGTCTGCCGCCGACATAGGCGCACAGCTCGGGGCTGGTCATGGGAAAGCGCTTGTCCGAGCGCTTTGCTTCCACCTTGAAGGAGGGATAGCTCTGCAGGATGGGCAGAGCATATTCCACCGCAAGATTTGCGATGGCCTCGGGATCCTTTTCGCACATGACGGCGCGGGAAAGGCTTGCGATGCCAAAAAGGCGGGAGCAGATCTCAAAAGCGCGCTCGTTATCCTGATATTCGTCCACGGGCTCCACGTAAACGGTGGACTGAGCCGAGGAGATGCGGAAATCGCCCACCGTGCGCAGACGGTGACGCAGGGCGGACATCAGCCGGGATTCAAAGGTGGAGCGGTTGAGGCCCTTGAGGGCGACCTCACCGTATTTGAGCAGAAAGAGTTCCTTCATATAGCCTCCGGAAAATCATCGGGATGTATGTACGAGGGATCCGACTGCGGCGCAAAGGGCCTCGCACAGAAGATCGATCTCGGCCTCGGTGTTCTCGGCACCCAGGGAGATACGCAGGGCGGAGTCAATGCGGTCTGCGGGGATGCCCATGGCGGTGAGCACGGGACTTTTTTTGCCCTTGGCGCAGGCGCTTCCCGCAGAAAGACAGATATCCCTTGCGGATAAAAAGCGCAGCAGCACCTCGCTTTTGTAGCCGGGCAGAAAAACGGTAAAAACGTCCGGAACGCCCTGTACGCGCAAGGGCTCCAGACCGGGAACGGCGGAAAGGCGCTCCTCCGCATACTTTCGCAGAGCGATAATGCGGGCACGGCGGGCAGCGAGATCGCGTGCGCCTTCCTCCGCCGCCGCACCGAAGGCGGCAAGGGAATGCACGTTTTCCGTGCCGGAGCGAAGGCCGCCCTCCTGTCCGCCGCCGGTGACGTGCGGAACAAGGCGGGTGCCCTTTTTTACGTACAGCGCACCGCAGCCCTTGAGACCGTGGATCTTATGGGCACTGAAAGAAGCAAGATCAATATGTGTCAGGGGGATGCGTTCTTTCAGGAAAGACTGTACCATGTCGCTGTGGAAAAGTACGCCGGAATGCCGGGCTTTGAGCCGGCGGCCGATCTCCTCCACGGGCATGCGCGCGCCCGTTTCGTTGCAGACGGCCATCACGGAGACCAGCACGGTCCGGTCGGTGACGGCGGAAAGCACCGCATCGGCGGAAACGCAGCCGTCCTCACCTGTGGGAACATGTGTGACGGAAAAACCTTCCTTTTCCAGAGCTGCAAGGGTCTCCAGCACCGCCGGGTGCTCCACCGCGGTGGTCACGATATGGTCACCCCGACGGCGCAGGGCAAGCGCCGCACCCCGCAGGGCAAGATTATCGGCCTCCGTTCCCCCGGCGGTAAAGACGATCTCATCGGGGCGGACACCGAGGGCCCGGGCCACGGAGACACGGGCCTCCTGCACGGCGTGTGCCGCAGCGATTCCCGCCGCGTGAACGCTGGAGGGGTTGCCGGGGATCTCCTCCATCACGCGCACGGCGGCATCAATGGCGGCGCGGCAGGGCACAGTGGTGGCGGCATGGTCAAAATAGATCATTTCTTGATGAACTCCTTTTGGGGAAGCTCCCGCAGGGCGGCAATGAGCACCGCTGCGGAATTGTGGGCAGCTGCCACGGTAAAAGCCTCAAAGCTCATGGGGGCACCGTCATCCGCACCGTCGGAAATGGCGCGCAGCACGGTGAAGGGGATCCCGTTCATGGCGCAAACCTCGCCGATGGCACCGCCCTCCATTTCGCAGCAGAGGGCGGAAAAACGGTTCCGGATGCGCTCCTTTTCTTCGGCGGAGCAGATGAACTGATCGCCGGAGGCAACGCATCCGCTATGGATGCCCACGGAGAGACGCTCTGCGGCGCATTTCGCGATATGCCCGGAAAGCCCGGTATTGCAGGGGATACGGATCCCGCCCGCAGCGGGAATGTGTCCCGGGGCGAGGCCGAGGGGAGAAAGATCAAAATCGTGCTGCACGACGCCGTCGGCCACCACGATATCCAGCACGTGAAGCTCGGGGGAGAGGGCACCGGCAACACCGGTGTTGATGATATGCGAGACACCGAAGGTGAGGATCATGGCCTCCGCACAGAGGGCGGCGGCAACCTTGCCGATACCGCAGACTGCGGCGGCGACTTCGGTATCGCCGATGCGGCCGCAGCAGACATCCATGCCGGAAACGGGACGGACGGAGACATCCGTCATGGCCTCCCGGATCTCGGAGAGCTCCGGCTCCATGGCGGCAATAATGCCGATCATGCCCGCACCTCCGCATCTGCCGCCGCAGCAAGGCGGCGGATGAGCAGGCGGAACTGCGGTGCCACGCGGTTGGCCGTTTCCTGTACCTCCTCATGGGAGAGGGGCGTGGGGCTGATGCCTGCGGCGAGGTTGGAAATACAGCTGATGCCGCAGATGCGCAGCCCTGCGTGGCGCGCGGCGATGGCCTCCACGGCGGTGGACATGCCCACGGCATCGGCACCGAGGGCGCGGTACATGCGGATCTCGGTGGGAGTTTCGTAATTGGGGCCGGAGGTCTGCAGATATACGCCTTCCCGCAGGGGAAGGTTTTCTTCTTTAGCAATTTTCAGCGCATGTCCGCGCAGAACGGGGTCGTAAACGGCGCTCATATCGGGGAAGCGTGTGCCAAAATTGCCTTCGTTGGGCCCCTGCAGCGGGGAGTGAACGAAGGAGGAAATATGGTCGGAGAGAAGCATCAGATCACCGGCCTGCATACCCTCACCGATACCGCCGGCGGCGTTGGTGAGGATGAGGGCGCGCACACCCAAAGTGGCCAGCAGCCGCACGGGGCGCACCACCTCCTGCGGGGTATAGCCCTCGTAGCCGTGAACACGGCCTTTGAGCACTACCAGAGGAATTCCGTCAAGATAGCCGAAGATCAGTCGGCCGTCGTGGCCCTCGGCGGTGGATACGGGGAAATCCGGCAGCTCGGAGAGGGAGACGGAGACGGTGTCGGTCATCTCATCGGCCAGGGCACCGAGGCCGGAGCCGAGGGTCACCGCGACAAGGGGACACAGATCCGTCCGTGCCCGCACGATGTCCCGTGCCCGGGAAACGATCTCAAATTCGGTCGGCATAGGGTTTCAGTCCTTATTGCGGACGCACACGGCGTCGATCATGACTTTACAGCCCCGGGGAAGGGCGCGGACCTCGGCGCAGGACATGGCGGGACGGTGCTCACCGAGCATCGCCGTGAGACGCAGGTGGATCTCTTTAAGGTACTGCATATCGGTAAACCAGACGGTGAGCTTTACGATCTCGGAGAGGGAGGATCCCATTTCCGTCAGGATGATCTCAATATTTTTCAGTGCCTGCTCGGCCTGATCCGGTGCGGACCAGGGGACAAAACCGCTGTCCGGCTTATCGTTTGCATCCCGGCGGCCCATCTGGCCGGAGACAAAAATCATGCCGCCGGCCTCCACGGCCTGAGAATAACCGCCCTCGGTAAGAGGGGCAAGATCGGTACGGAAGGGGATCATAGTACATTCCTCCGGAATAAATTTTTCTATCTTAATATTATACCCTATTTATGAATGTATGTAAATAGAAACGGTCGGAAAATGGGTGAAAAAGCCCCGACGGGACATTCCCGTCGGGGCTTTTGGAAAAACAGGTCATTTACCGGAAACGGTCAGGCCGTCAAAACGGATGTAGGGCATGACGGAATCTCCGTTTTCCAGCGTTTCGCAGGAAACAGCGGCGATATTCTGCAGCATCTCCGCAAGGTTTCCGCTGACCATGGTCTCGCTCACCGCTTCGGCGACGCGGCCGTTGCGGATGCGGAAGGTGTTCTTTGCAATGGCGGAAAAATCGCCGTTGGGCGCGGGATCACCGCCGGAGATGCGGCAGAGCAGAAGACCGTCCTCCACCCCGGCGATCATCTCCGCAAGGGGCGTTTTGCCGGGGGCTACGACGAGATCGTCGCCGTAGCTTTTTGCCCGGGAAAGCCCGGTGCGGGCGGCACCGTAGCGGGAGAGCAGGAAGTTCTCCAGCCGTCCCTCCGAGAGTATGGACATGGGGGCGGTGGGATAGCCGTCGCCCGTCACCCGGGTGGGGCAGGCAAGGCGTGCATCCGAGGGATCGGAGCGCACCGAAAGCAGAGGAGAGGCCACAACCTTCCCGAGCTTATCCTTCCAGATGGAGGTTCCGTCGATGAGGGGAACGTCGGATACAAAATTGCTGAGGGCATCGCCGATGAGCCCCTCCACGCAGGCGGGGGTGGCGATAACGGGACAGACAGCCTTGCCCTCGAAGGGAACCGGGGAGAGCTGGGCAACGCAGCCGTCGAGAAGCTCGGCAAAATCGCCGCATTCAACCAGCGGTCGGTCGGCGGTCGCTGTAACAAAGCCGGTGCTGGCAAAGGAAGATGTCAGCTCGCCGTCCTTGGCATAGAACATGGCGGAAAAGGCGTAAACACCGGCATGGGAGACAAGATCGACCCCGTGGGTGTTGAGATACTGCCGGTCGGAGCGGATGTGGACCGCCGTGAAGGAGTCCAGAGAGACCTTGGGCCAGCGGGCGGCAAGATCGGCAAGGAATTCCGCAGACCGTGTGTAGAGAATATCCCGGTCGGGTTCGAGGACTCCGTCGGTAAAGCTGCCATTTTCGCACAGCTCGGCCACGTCCTCCGCGGGATCGGGCTGAGAGGCTTCCGCAGAGGCGGCGGCCTCGCGGATCATGCGGTCAATATCCTCGGCCTCGAGGCTGTTGGTGGAGGCGGTGCCCTTGCGGCCGCCCTTCAGAACCTTGACGGAAACAGAGTGGCCGAAGGTGGTGCGCATGAGGGTAAAGCCGCCCACGTCGGCGTTGAGCTCGGTGCGGCTGGTGGAGGAAACGGAGCATTCCGCTGCCTCGGCACCGATGGATTTTGCCCGGGCGAGGATATCTTCGGCATGGTTGTGCATATCCATTGTGAAACGCTCCTTTCCTTAACGTCCGCCAACGGCGACACGGCAGCGCAGGGCGGGACCGCCAAGTCCCACGGGGATCTGCTGCTTTTTGCCGCACATACCGTTGGATTCCAGATACAGATCGTCGGAGACCATATCCACCGTCTTGAGCATCTCAAAGGCAACGCCGGAGATAGACGTGTTCTTGATGGCGCGGCCAAGCTTGCCTTTTTTGATCTCGTAGCCCATGGAGATGCCGAAGGTGAACTCACCGGTGGAATCGGCCTGGCCGTTGGAGGTGCTTAAGAGATAATAGCCGTCCTCCACGGAGGCGATCATGTCTTCAAGCCTGTCCTTGCCGGGAAGAATGACGGTGTTGCGCATGCGCACCAGTGGCTCGTCGGAATAGGCAAAGCCGCGGGCGTTGCCCGTGGGACGGCAGCCAAGGCGAAGCGCCGTCTCCCGGGAGTGCATGTAGTCCTTCAGGATGCCATGATCAATGAGAACGGCATCCTCGGCGGGCGTGCCCTCGTCATCCACGTAGACGGGCATGGGGCAGCGCTTGCCGTCAATGTTGTTGGCATAGTCGATCATGGTGACCAGGGGACTTGCCACCTCTTTTCCGCGGTTGTGGGCGGAAACGGAGCCGGAGAGCACAAAATCGCCCTCGGAGGTGTGGCCCACGGCCTCGTGGGCCAGCATTCCGGAAAGCTCCGGCGCGAGGATGACCGTTTTGATGCCGGCATCGGCAAAGATGCCCTCACTTTTGGCTTTTACATGGCGGTAGAGTCGGTCGATGGCCTCGGCATGCTCCTCGGGATGGCTGTAAAGCTCGTCGAAGGTTCCGCCGCCGCCAAAGCAATCAAAAAGCTCAAAGGGCTCGCCGTCCTTCTCAACGGTCAGAAAGACGTAAACATAGACGCGGGGAACGAAGGAATGAAAATCGCAGCCCTCGTTTGCCAGCACGCATTTCTCCATATTGAGACCCGTCACAACAACGGTACGGCTCAGAAGATCGGGATAGGTGCGGGCGATATAGGCATCCAGCCCCAGGGCGTAATCCAGCAGCTGCTTCTGCCCGGTGGGATCCTCCGCCGGGCGGTCAAGTCCGTCAAAACGACCCACGGCAGGCAGTGGAGGACGGCCGTAAGCAAGACGGGAGTCGAGAAAACGGGCGTTTTCTCCGGCGGCGGCAATAACGCTGCGGACATCCTCGTCCGAAAAGCCGGCAGCAGAGGAGAAACCGTAAACACCGCCCTGATAGACCCGGGCGCTGACACCGCCGGAGGAGGCGGAGGCGTTGGCGGTCACAACACCGTTGCGAACCACGACACGACGGGTGGAGTTGGTTTGCATGCGCAGAACGGTATCGCCGGAAAATAAAGATTTTGCAAAGGAAAGATCGGAAATCGTACGCATTTTTTGACTTTACTCCTTTCTCAGACGCATATCCAGCGCATCGGAGAGACGGGCGAAATCCTCAAGACTGAGGGTCTCCGCCCGGCGGGCGGGATCAATCTCCGCCTCTGCAAAGGCGGAAAGGATATCCTCGGACGGAAGTCGGCTTCCGAAGGCGGAGGTGATGCAGTTGCGCAGGGTCTTGCGCCGCATGGCAAAGCCGGCCTTGACCACCTCGAAAAAGCGGGTCTCCGAGCGGGTATGAACCCGGGGAGCGTCGAGATCGATGCGCAGAACGGCGGAGTCCACCTTGGGACGGGGGGTGAAGCAGCCGGCGGGCACGTCAAAGAGGATTCGCGGCACACCGTGATACTGCACGTATACGGAAAATGCGCCGTAATCGGCGCTGCCGGGCTTTGCTGCAAGCCGGTGGGCGACCTCCTTCTGCACCATGACGGTGACGGCGTCAAAGCAGCCGGAATCGATGAGCCGTGCAAGGGCGGGGGAGGTGATGTAATAGGGCAGATTTGCTGCAGCCACCGCCCGGCGGCCCTTCGCCTTTGCGGCAACGAGGGCAGGAATATCCGCCTTGAGCACGTCCTCCAGCACCACCTCGCAGTTGGGCAGGTCGGCAAGGGTCTCGGAGAGCACGGGCAGCAGCCGCTCGTCGATCTCCAGTGCCGTGACGCGGGCGGCACGCAGGCCGAGCTCCCGGGTGAGGATGCCCGCGCCGGGGCCGACCTCCAGCACAAAGGTGTCCGCATCCGCGCCGCAGCCCTCGGCAATGCGTGCGGGAATGGCAGGATTGGTCAGAAAGTTCTGACCAAGGCCCTTGGAGAAGGAAAACCCGTGGCGGGTGAGTATTTCTTTGTAATTGAGAGCGCCGGACATGGATGATGCCTCCCTCGTAGGATGGATAAGAAAAGAACGGCCGCTGAAGGCTGGACGGAACGCGAGGTTGTCCGGCGCGGCAGCGGCCGTAATGGATGGAGATTTCTGCGGGGCTGCGTCAGTCTGCAAGGATGTAGACGTAAACGTCCCGGCGGCCGAACTGGTAGCACTCCTCCAGGGAGTTCATATACAGATCGACCCGCTGTCCGATGACACCGGTATCCTCACAGAGGCCCACCCCGTAGGACCAGGCACCGTTCAGGCTGGTAACAAAGATCTCGGTACCCAGGGGAATGACTCTGCGGTCCACCGCCACGGTGCCCCACTTTGGCTCGGTACCGGAGGCGGTGATGTTGGAGGTGTTGGCGGAATTATAGGCCGTGGCCTGCAGGCGCATGACCTTGGTGTAACGGCGGACGGTACCGTCCGCAAGAGTGATATAACCGCCTTCCTCGGTGCTTCCGCGGCGGATGACCGCGGCGGTGGCCTTGCGGGTCACCGTGGAGGAGAGGAGGGTGCGCCCCACTTCCTTGCCGTTTTCGTAAACGATGGAATAGGTGCACTTTTTCTGCCCGTTGATGCCTGCCGTAATGACGGAGGTATCGCCGGAGGCAAGGTTTTTGTCGTTGATGTAATTGACGTCAAAGGGAATGACCTCATTGACGGTCACCGTAACGGTTCGGACCCGGTGGATGCGGACAATATCGCCCCGGGAGAGGGGCGTGTCGAGGGCGGGAGCGACGGTATCACCCTCCTCCAGCGTGTAGCCGGTGCGGGCAAGCAGCTCGGCAACGGTCTCATCGGCGCAGAGATAGGTGATGCTGTCACCGAGATCCACCACGGTAACGGGAAAATAGACGGCACTTACGCCGTCGTTTGCGGCAGCTTCTCCGGTGTCGCGGAGAACGTAATGATCATCGCTGAAATCAGCGGCAAAGTTTTCGACGGTAATACCGGCGGAAAGCACATCGCTTTCTGCGGTGTAGGTCTTTTCAACGCCCGCAAGGTGGGAGTTGACGAGAATGAGAGAAAGGCTTGCGGCGGCAAGGGCGGCGGTCAGCGTGATGCGGCCGGCAAGCGTAGAGGGGAATTCGGTAACGCGGGAGATAATGCGATTCAGCATAAAAGCCTCCATTGATCCGTGCCGGATTGCCTTGAAGTTTGCAAAATGGAAGAAAGCGTTTCAAGGTAACGATCGGCTTCCCGATGACGGTGGGAACACGCCGAAGGTCTCACGGCACTCGCATAAGCCTGTCCCTGTCCGGCAAACGACTGTCTTTCTCCGGTAAAAACGGTGTCGGGTCTTCTGATGTTTCACAAAAGCCCCGACACCGTAATGCGTGGAAAAACAGATCTTGCTTGACCCGCAAAAGACTTGCGGGGGTGACTGTATGGGCAGCATGGAAATACCGATAACAGTATATGCACGTATGCCCGGAATTATACAGCCGAGGGAAGGAAATGCGGCAATTCCGTCCGATGACGGAAGATGAGGGGAAAAGGTGTCCGGAACGTTATCTCTTGGAGAACTGAGGTGCACGGCGTGCAGCCTTCAGACCGTACTTCTTTCTCTCCTTCATGCGCGGGTCACGGGTGAGGAGACCGGCCTTCTTCAGAAGGGGACGGTAGCTCTCATCGACCTGGAGCAGAGCACGGGAGATACCGTGACGGATAGCGCCGGCCTGGCCGGTAACGCCGCCGCCGGCAACGGTGACGACAACGTCAAACTTGCCGAGGGTATCGGTGACCATGAAGGGCTGACGGACGAGCAGCTTCAGGGTGTCGAGACCGAAGTAGTTGTCCATCTCGCGGTTGTTGATGGTGACGGCGCCGGTGCCTTCGGGGAAGATGCGAACACGGGCGACGGAAGACTTCTTGCGGCCGGTGCCGTAGAAGAACGCTTTCTTGGGCTTATAGAACATGTTCGGCTACCTCCCTTAGTCAATGGTGGCGATCTCAGGCTTCTGAGCGGCGTGGGTGTGCTCGGCGCCCTTGAAGGTCTTGAGGCGGGCAAGAGCGGTGCGGCCGATGGCGGTGGCCGGGATCATGCCCTTGACAGCAAGCTTCATAGCAAAGTCGGAACGGGTGGCCATCAGGATGCGGTAGGGGGTCTCCTTAAGACCGCCGGCGTAACCGGAATGGGTGCGGTAGAACTTCTGCTCGCCCTTGGAGCCGGTGAGGAGCATCTTGTCGGTGTTGATGACGATGACATAATCGCCGCAGTCGACATGGGGGGTGAAGGTGGGCTTGTGCTTGCCGCGAAGAAGAACGGCAGCCTTGGCAGCCACACGGCCCATGGGAATGCCGGCAGCGTCGATAACATACCACTTGCGATCGACGGATTCGCATTTCGCCATGTAGGTGTTCATGGGTTTTCCTCCGTTATATAAAAATGATTTTTTTGAGCCCGCATATGATACCACAGCCCAAAAGTATTGTCAACACAAAATTTCAACAAAAATAAAAACTCACATACACTTCTTTCGATTTCTTTGATTATCTCGCAAATTCTCGCAAATGCTCACTTCTCATTTTATAAAAACAGGTCAAAAAATATGCACACAGCCGCCTCCCGGAGGAGGCAGGCTGTGTGCGAATGATGCTTTTTTTGGAAAAAATTACTGGGCGAGGTGCTCGCAGACGGAGTTCATCCATTCCACGGCACGGGCAGCTTCCTTCTTTGCGGTGAAAAGACCGCCCTTGCAGATAAAGGTTTCGGCGTAGATGGTGATGCCGTTTGCGGCGAGGGTCTCGCCAAGCTTCTCGGCAGAACTCTTGCCGCCGGCGGCGCAGAAGAAGGCCACGTTACGGGTGGAGGTGCGGTTGAGGGTGGAGAGATACTTCATGGTCTTTGCGGGGAGGCCGGTGGCACCGACGCCGATGAAGACGACGGCTTCCTTGTCGCAGGGATATGCGGGGGGGACGGAGTCGCATTTGCACTGCAGTGCGCGGGCGATGGCTTCGGCAGCCTTGCCGACAGCGCCGGAGGCCGTGGAGGTGAGAACTTTAGCTTTCATAATGGGACCGCCTTTCGGTTAGTTTATGATTTCCTGCATTTAGTATAGCACATTTCCGTAAAAAAGGGAACACCCTCGCAAAAAAAGAGCCTGTCGAAGGGAATGGCCGCTTCTCTTTGCAATTTGCGGTTGTGTTTCGCGGCGTGGCATGATATAATATTGGAAATATGGATATCTGATACTGTATATATATTGTAGGGGCGCGCCCTGCGCTGCCCAGGACTTTTCGATACGGAGGATTTACCGGCTTTGGATAAGATGACTGTACTGCTGCTTTTTGGCGGCATTTCCACCGAACATGAGGTTTCCTGCATTTCCGCCGCGTCCGTTGCGGAACATATCGACCCTGCGCGCTACGAGGTCATCCGCGTGGGCATCACCTGCGACGGCCGCTGGCTTCTCTGGGAGGGCGGATGCGACGGCATTCGCGACCGCAGCTGGGAAAAGGCGGAGGGCCTTCCTGCCGCCTGTCTGCTTCCCGATGCGGGGCTTTCTTCCCTGTGCATCCTGCGGGAGGGCGGAGCAGAGCTTCGGCATATCGACCGCGTCTTCCCGGTACTGCACGGCATCGGCGGCGAGGACGGCACCGTTCAGGGACTCTGCCGGCTTGCAGGCATCCCCTGCGTCGGCTGCGGGGTTGCGTCCTCTGCCGTCTGCATGGATAAGGCCATGACCAAGGCTGCCGCGGCGCAGGCCGGGCTTTCTCAGGCCCGCTGGCTGGTGGCGGAGCCCGGTGCGGACCCGTCGGAGACGGTTGCCCGCGTGGAGGAGAGCTTCGAATACCCTGTTTTTGTCAAACCTGCGAATGCAGGCTCCTCGGTGGGCATCAGCAAGGTGCGCAGCCGTGAGGAGCTGTATACCGCGCTTGCTGTCGCCGCTGAAGTCGACCCGAAGGTGGTCATCGAGGAGACCGTCATCGGCCAGGAGGTGGAGGTCGCCGTGCTCGGCAACCGCAAGCCCTTTGCCAGCATCGTCGGCGAGGTTGCCGCACAGGATGGCTTTTACTCCTACAGCGGAAAATATCTTGACAATACCTCCGGGCTTTATATTCCCGCACGGCTGGATGCGGACACGGCGGAGCGCGTGCGCGCCGAGGCCGTGAAGGCCTACCGGGCGCTGGGCTGCGAAGGCTTTTCCCGGGCGGATTTCTTCGTGACCGCCGAAGGTAAAATTATCTTCAACGAGATCAACACCATTCCCGGCTTTACCTCCATCAGCATGTACCCCAAGCTGATGGAAGCCTCCGGCATTCCCTTCGGAGAGCTGGTCGACCGGCTGATCGCCCTGGCCTGCGGGAAAGAGGAGGAACTTCATGGATAGCCGTCCCATCGGGATCTTTGATTCCGGACTTGGCGGTCTGACGGCGGTCAAGGAGGCGGTGCGGCGCATGCCGGGAGAGCATATCGTCTTTTTCGGTGATACCGGCCGGGTGCCTTACGGTACCCGCTCGACCCCTACCATCATCCGTTATGCGATGGAGGACATGCGTTTTCTCAAACGTTTTGATATCAAGACCGCGGTGGTTGCCTGCGGCACAGTGAGCACCACGGCGCTGCCGGAGCTGCGCAAAAATTTCGATTTACCCATCTACGGTGTCACGGAGGCTGCGGTGGATGCTGCCCTCCGGGAAAGCCGGAGCGGGCGTATCGGTGTCATCGGCACCAATGCCAGTATCCGCAGCGGCACCTATGAGCGGCTGCTGAAGGAGCAGTGTGCCGATGCCGAGGTCGTCAGCATTCCCTGCCCGCTGCTGGTTCCGCTGGTGGAAAACGGCCGGTTTGATCCCGCAGATCCCGTGGTGCGGCTCATCCTTGAGGAATATCTTGCGCCGATCACGGAGTTTGGCGCGGATACCCTTATCCTTGGCTGTACGCACTACCCGCTGCTGCGGACGGCGGTGGCGCAGGTATGCGGACCGGATGTGGCGCTTATCGACCCTGGCCGTGAAACGGCGGAGGTGCTGGCGCAGGAACTTTCGGCAAACGGTCTCGCAGCGGATCCGGACAGGAAGGGCAGCCTGCGATGCTTTGTCAGTGACGATGCGGAAAGCTTCTCGCATTTCGGCAGTATGTTCCTTGGCCGCGATATCGAGGCGGACGTATCCCTATGCGATATTTCCGCAGAGAAATAAATGAGGAAAAAAAGACCTGACCCCATGAGAAAAGATGTAATGATCTCCATCAAGAGCATCCAGGATGCCGGCGGTGAGCCGGACGTGGTGGAGTTTATGACCGACGGGAGCATGTTCTCCCGCAACGGATGCTTCTACATTTCCTATAAGGAAAGCGAACTGACCGGCATGGAAGGGACCACCACAGTCCTGAAGCTGGACGAGACCCCTGCCCTTACCCTGACCCGCAAGGGAACCGTCTCCTCGGAGATAGTCTTCCGCAAGGACGTGCGGAATCTCTCGGCGGTGCGAATGGCCGAGGGAAGCCTCACCATCGGGGTGCATACCTTTGCCCTCAATTCCGATCTCCGCCCCGAGGGTGGAAGTATCCGGCTCGGATACACGGTGGAATATGATTCCGAGGTCGCCGCGACCCACAGCCTCGAGGTCTGCGTGCGTGAAAAAACAGGAGGCACAGAATACGAAATTCCGGAGTGTGAATGACCATGATGAATCCCATTGACGAAACCAAACAGCTGCTGTCCGGTCTGGTGGCCGAGGCCTGCCGCGCCGCCATTGCGGCGGGTGAACTGCCCGACGTGCCCTTTGATGCCCCGGCAGCCGAGACCCCCAAGGATGCCCAGAACGGCGATCTTTCCTCCACCTTTGCGCTGGCCATGTCCAAGGCCATGCGGATGCCTCCCCGCAAGATCGCAGAGACGGTCGTTGCCCGTATGGATCTCTCCGGCACCGTTTTCGATAAGGTGTGGATCGCCGGCCCCGGCTTTATCAACGTCACCTTCGGCCCCGGCTGGTATGCCTCCGTCCTCGGCGAGATCGAGGAGGCGGGCATGCAGTTCGGCCGTCTGGATATCGGCCGCGGCAAGCGCGTCATGGTGGAATTTGTTTCCGCAAACCCCACCGGCCCCATGCATCTGGGCAACGCCCGCGGCGGTGTGCTGGGCGATACCCTTGCCTCTGTTTTCGAGCGCGCCGGCTACGATGTCTGGCGTGAGTTCTACGTCAACGATGCGGGCAATCAGGTGGCTCTCTTCGGCGATTCCCTGCTTTGCCGCTTAAAGCAGCATATCCTCGGCGAGGATGCCGTGCAGTTCCCCGAGGACGGCTATCACGGTGACGATATCCGTGCTCTCGCCGCCGCCTTCGCGGAGGAAAAGGGCAAGGACGTTCTCGATACCCCTGAGGATGAGCTCAAGGCTGCTCTTGTTGCCTTCGGTCTGGAGCGCAACATCGCCCGTATGCAGGCCGATCTCGCCCGCTACAACGTCAAGTACGATATGTGGTTCCGTGAGTCCACTCTGCATGAGAGCGGTGCCGTTGCGGAGACCATCGAGATCCTCCGTCAGGCCGGTGCCCTTTATGAGAAGGAAGGTGCCGTCTGGTTCCGTGCCACCGATTACGGCTGCGACAAGGACGAGGTCATGGTCAAGCAGAACGGCTTCTATACCTACTACGCCGTGGATATCGCCTATCACCGCAACAAGTTCCTCGTCCGCGGCTTTGACGAGGTGGTGGATGCCCTCGGTGCCGACCACCACGGTCATACCATCCGCTTCCAGGCCAGCATGAAGGCCATCGGCGTCAAGCCCGGCTCCCTGCGCTTCATGCTCTTCCAGCTTGTCAACCTCATGCGCAACGGCGAGGCCGTCCGCATGTCCAAGCGCACCGGCAAGGCCATCACCCTCTCCAATCTGCTGGATGAGATCAGCGTGGATGCCGCCCGCTTCTTCTTTAACTACCGCCAGCCCGATACCCATCTCGACTTCGATCTTGATCTCGCCGTCAAGCAAGAAAATGAGAATCCCGTCTTCTATATTCAGTATGCCCATGCACGCATCTGCTCGCTGGTGCGCATGCTCGCAGGCGAGGGCATTTCCGTGCCTGCCGCCGGAGAGATCAACGCCGCGAAGTTTGAAACGGCAGAGGAGAAGGTGCTCATCCGCCGCCTCGCCATGCTGCCCGAGGAGATCCGCTTTGCCGCCCGCGATCTCGATCCCACCCGCCTTGCCCGGTATGCGGTGGATCTGGCAGCCGCCTTCCATACCTTCTACAATGCCTGCCGCATCCGCGGTGAGGAGAAGGACGTTATGCTTGCCCGCCTCAAGCTGGCCGATGCCACCCGTGAGACCATCGCAAACGTTCTCGGCATGATGAAGGTCAACGCCCCCGATCATATGTAATATACAGCTTGGAGGTTTATCTGTCATGGAAACTGCAAAATACAGGCGGGTGCTCATCAAGGTCAGCGGCGAAGCTCTGGCCGGGGACAAGCACTTTGGACTGGATATCCCCACCGTGGATGCCGTTGCGGCGCAGATCGCCCGCTGTGTCCGGGCCGGAGTGGAGGTCGCCGTCGTGACCGGCGGCGGAAACTACTGGCGCGGCCTGAAGGACGGCGGACCCATGGAGCGCACCCGTGCCGACAATATCGGCATGCTTGCCACCGTTATGAACTGTCTGGCCCTCTCCGAGAGCCTCGAGCGCTGCGGCATTGAGACCCGGGTGCAGACGGCGGTGGAGATGCGGGAGATCGCCGATCTCTACACCCGCCGGGAGGCCGACCGTGAGCTGAAGGCAGGCCGCGTGGTGCTGCTGGGCTGCGGAACGGGCAACCCCTTCTTCTCCACGGACACCGGTGCTGTGCTCCGCGGCACGGAGATCGCCGCGGACGTTATCATGCTTGCCAAAAACATCGACGGCATCTACGATTCCGATCCCCGCAAGAACCCCGATGCCAAAAAGTTTGACCGCATGACCTACAAGGAGATCCTGGACCGGGGCCTCACCGTCATCGATTCCACGGCGGCGAGCCTTTCCATGGACAATAAGACCCCGTTGCTGCTCTTTGCCCTGTCCGATCCGGAGAATATCTACCGGGCCTGCATGGGTGAGCAGGTGGGAACCCTCGTCACCGCTGAGTAATATAAACACATAATAAAGATAATATTTCTGGAGGTAAAACGCATGAACAAGACCGAATACGCCCCCTATGAGGAGAAAATGAACAAGACCGTGGTATCCCTCGAGTCCGAGTATGCCGCTATCCGCGCCGGCCGTGCAAATCCCGCCGTGCTGGATAAGCTGACCGTTGAGTACTACGGTGCACCCACGCCCATCAACCAGATCGCCGCCATCTCCGTTCCGGAGCCCCGCATGCTTGTTATCGCCCCCTGGGATCCTTCCCAGCTGAAGGCCGTCGAGAAGGCCATCCTTGCCTCCGATATCGGCATTACCCCCACCAACGACGGCAAGTCCATCCGTCTTTCTTTCCCCACCCTCACCGAGGAGCGCCGCAAGGATCTCGTCAAGCAGGTGCGCAAGTATGCCGAGGAATCCAAGGTTGCCGTCCGCAATATCCGCCGCGACGGTCTTGAGTTCTTTAAGGCCCGCAAGAAGAAGTCCGAGATCACCGAGGACGATATGCGCGCCGTGGAGAAAGACCTGCAGGATATGACCGACAAGTTCTGCAAGAAGGTGGACGAGGTTTGTGCCCGCAAGGAGAAGGAACTGCTCGAGGTCTGATCCCCACCGTGAAGCTTTTTGCAAGAAAACATGACCCCGCGGCGGATATTGAGGATATCCGCCGTGCGGGGAAGCTCCCGGCGCACATTGCCATCATTATGGACGGCAACGGACGCTGGGCGGAAAAGCGCGGTCTGCCCCGGAATGCGGGACATGCCCGCGGCAGCGAAAATTTTGACCGCATCGCCACCGTCTGCTCGGATATGGGCATCCGTTATCTGACGGTCTATGCCTTTTCCACGGAGAACTGGAAGCGGGATAAGGCGGAAGTGGACGGAATTTTTGATCTTTTCCGCAAATATCTGAAAAAATCCTGCGATGAGATGGTGGAGCGCAATGTCAAGCTCCGCATTTTCGGAGATACTTCTCCCTTCCCGGAGGATATCATAGCCCTCATTGACCGGGCGGCGGAGCTCTCGGAGCAGACCACCGGCATGCAGGTCAACGTGTGCATCAATTACGGCGGCAGGGACGAGCTGGTCCATGCCGCGAGAAGTCTTGCCCGGGATGCGGCGGAGGGCCGGCTCTCGCCGGATGCCGTGGATGCTGCGATGCTGGAATCCCGGCTCTATTCCGCGGGAGTGCCCGATCCGGATCTGCTCATCCGTACCGGCGGCGATATGCGGGTGTCCAATTTCCTGCTCTGGCAGATCGCCTATTCGGAATTCTATGTCACCGATACCCTTTGGCCCTCCTTCACAAAGGAGGAGCTTTGCCATGCCATTCTCTCCTTTGCGGGACGCGACCGCCGCTTCGGCGGCTACGGAAAGTCCCGTTCCGGCCGGAAATAAAGAAAGGAAGCTGTAAGCGCCATGCTCGTCAGAACCCTTGCCGCAGCGGTGCTGCTGCCGGTATTTATCGTTATCATCTACTTTGCGCCCCTGTGGACTGCCGCAGCGGCGCTTTGCCTGCTTTGTATTCTTGCCGCCCATGAGTTTACCCGCCCCACCGGCCTTGTGAGGAGCCGCGCCGCGGCGGGCATCGCCATGGCTGCGGCGGGCTGTATCCCCTGGTGGATGTATTTTAAGCTGGATGCCGCATGGCTGCTGCTCGGGATCTTCCTTCTCGTGACGGTACTCTTTACCATGGCCATTCTCCGGCATGACAGGATCCGTGCGCCGGAGATCTTTGCCGCCCTTTTCGGTGGAGCGGCGCTGCCCTTCTTTCTCAGTCTGATGCTCTCGGTGCTCATGGGAGAAAAGGGAAAATACCTTGTACTGATGCCCTTTATCGCCGCGTGGATGAGCGATACCTGCGCCTATTTTGGCGGCACGTTTTTCGGAAAGCATAAGCTTGCCCCGGAGATCAGCCCCAAAAAGACGGTGGAGGGCTCCGCCATCGGCATCGTCGGGGCATGTCTGTTCCAGCTGTTGTATGCATGGATCCTCATGCACTTTTTTGAGATCCGTCTCAATATCCCGGCGGTCATCCTTTTTGGCCTTGCCGGTGCGGCAGTGGGACAGATCGGTGACCTTGCCCTGTCGCTGGTCAAGCGCGAGGTGGGCATCAAGGATTACGGCAAGCTGATGCCGGGACACGGCGGTGTGCTGGACCGCTTCGACAGCGTTATCTTTATTCTGCCGCTTTTCTGTGCCCTTGACCGTATCTTTGGAATGATCCTGTAAATTGAGGTATAAACTTTGAGTATGACCCGATCCCTTGTCATCCTTGGCTCCACCGGCTCCATCGGCCGGCAGACGCTGGAGGTGTGCCGGCATCTGGACTTACGTGCGGATACCCTCTGTGCCCGGAAAAACGTCGGGCTCATGGAGGAGCAGATCCGTGCCTTTTCTCCCAAAACGGCGGCCATGGCCGATCCGCAGGCGGCCCGTGAGCTGCGTCTGCGGGTGGCGGACACGGATACGCGGATACTTTCCGGGCCGGAGGGCGTAGAGACCGCCGTGGCGGAATCGGCGGCGGACACCGCCGTCACCGCTATGGAGGGCATTTCCGGCCTGCGTCCCACTGTGGCAGCCATCCGCTCCGGCAAAAAGATCGCCCTTGCCAATAAAGAAACGCTGGTCTGTGCCGGTGCGCTTGTCTATGCTGCGGCGGAGGCGGCCGGCGTGGACATTCTTCCCGTGGATTCCGAGCACGCCGCCATCCACCAGTGCCTCATGGCGCGGGGGGTGGGAAACGGTGCGGTGCGCCGCATTATCCTGACGGCCTCGGGCGGTCCCTTCGTCGGAAAGACCGCGGCGGAGCTGGCGGGTGTGACCGCGGCGGATGCACTGCGGCATCCCAACTGGAGCATGGGACAGAAAATAACCATCGACTCGGCTACAATGATGAACAAGGGGCTGGAGCTTATTGAGGCCATGCATCTTTTCCGTGTGCGCCCGGAGGATATCTCTGTGGTGGTGCACCGGGAGAGCATTATCCATTCCCTCGTGGAATTCTGCGACGGCTCCACCGTGGCGCAGCTTGGTGTGCCGGATATGCGTCTGCCCATCCAGTATGCCCTGACCTGGCCGGAGCGCAGGGAGAGCCTTACGCCGCCGGTGGATCTTGCCGCCGTCGGCACCATGCATTTCCATGCCCCGGACGATGTCAATTTCCCGGCGCTTCCTCTGGCGCGTCGGGTGGCCGCTATGCCCTCCTCTGCTGCCGTCACCATGAACGGCGCAAACGAGGTGGCCGTGGCTGCATTTCTTGCCGGAAGGATCTCCTTTGGAAAAATCGCGGAGATCTGTACCCGTGCGGTGGAGGATACCCCCGCCGTGTCCTGCGCGAATATCGGCGAGGTGCTGGAGTATGACGCTGCGGCGCGGGAATACGCCGCCTCCCGGCTTTTGTAAATATCCCGAAAGGAAGGTAGTCCTTTGCATATCGTTATTGCCATTCTTGCCCTGAGTGTGCTGGTCATTATCCACGAGTTCGGACATTTTATCTTTGCCAAGATCTTCGGTGTCCGTGTCAACGAGTTTTCCGTAGGTCTCGGTCCCAAACTTTTTGGCTTCCGGGCAGGGGAGACGGTCTTTGCCGTCCGTGCCATTCCCTTTGGCGGTGCCTGCATGATGGAGGGGGAGGACGGCGAGTCCGATCCCGAGGATCTGCCGGAGGATTGGGAGCCCTGTCCGCCGGAGCGCACCTTTACCGCCCAAAAGCCCTGGAAGCGGCTGGTTATCCTCGTGGCGGGGGCGGTATTCAATCTCATCACCGGCGTTGCGCTGCTCTTCTTCCTTGCGCTGCCGGCAGAGACCCGGGTGGAGCCTGTCGTTGCGGCCTTTGGTGAAGAATTTGCCGAGACCGGCGTTGCCGGTCTGCAGGTGGGGGATGAGATTCTGAAGATCGACGGTGCCCGGGTCTATATCACCAACGATATCTCTATCCTGCTTTCCCGCTACGGCGGCGAGACGCATGATATTCTCGTGCGCCGGGAGGGTGAGAAGGTGCTTCTCTCCGATGCGGAGCTCAAGGTGACGGAATATACCTACGGCGGGGAAAAATACAAGGGCTACGGCCTGCTGCTCTCCCGGGAGGATAACTCCGTGGGTGCATCCCTTGTGGGTGCGGTCAAAACGGCTGCCTATTATGTCCGCACGGTACGCTTCTCCATCGTGGATATTTTCCGCGGGCGGGTGGCGCTGCAGGATATGAGCGGTCCCGTCGGTATTACCGCCACCATGTCCGAGGTGGTCAAAACCTCGGGATTTCTCAATTTGCTTTCGCTTGTTGCCTATATCACCATCAACCTCGGCGTTATGAATCTGCTGCCCATCCCCGCGCTGGATGGCGGACGGGTGCTCTTTCTTGCCATCGAGAAGGTGCTCAGCCTCTTTGGTATCAAGCCAAAGCGCAAATATGAGGCATATATCAATGCGGCTGTGCTTATCCTGCTGCTCGGCCTCATCGCTGTGGTGAGCGTAAGCGACGTGATGCGGCTTTTTAAATGAGTGTGCCCGGAGGACGCAAAAAATGGAACGGAAAAAGACCAGAGAGGTGAAGATCGGGAATGTCCGCATCGGTGCGGACAACCCCATCGCCATCCAGTCCATGACCAATACCAAAACGGCGGACGCAGTTGCCACGGTGGAGCAGATCGATCGCCTTACGGCGGCGGGCTGCGATATCGTGCGCGTTGCCGTTCCGGATATGGAGAGCGCCCGCGCACTTTCGGCCATCAAAAAGGGGATATCCATCCCTTTGGTTGCCGATATTCACTTTGACTGGCGGCTGGCCCTTGCCGCCGTGGAGGCGGGAGTGGACAAGATCCGCTTAAACCCCGGCAATATCGGCGGAGCGGAGCGCGTGCGCGCCGTGGCGGAGGCCTGTACGGAGCGGAACATTCCCATCCGTATCGGTGTCAACGGCGGTTCGCTGGAAAAGGAGCTGCTGGCAAAGTACGGCGGCGTTACCCCGGAGGCCATGTGCGAGAGCGCGGAGGGACATATCCGGCTTCTCAACGACTGGGGCTTTGACAACATCTGTGTGTCCATGAAATCCTCCGATGTGGGCATGACGGTGGCGGCGAACCTTGCCTTTGCCGCAAAATACGATTATCCCCTGCATATCGGCGTGACGGAGACGGGCTCTCCCCGCGTCGGTATGCTGAAATCCGCTGCCGGTGCCGGCAGCCTGCTGGCCCTGGGTGTCGGCGATACCGTGCGCATCTCCCTGACGGACGATCCCGTGGCGGAGATCGCGGCGGCAAGGGATATTCTCCGTGCGGCAGACCGGCTGGAGACAGGTGTCAATCTGGTCTCCTGTCCCACCTGCGCCCGGACGCGGTTTCCTCTTATCGAAACGGTGAAAAAGCTTGAGCCCATGCTGGAGGGTGTCCACCGCCGCATGACCGTTGCGGTCATGGGCTGCGAGGTCAACGGCCCCGGAGAGGCCAAAGAGGCGGATATCGGCGTGGCAGGTGCCGGAAACGGCGAGGCGGTCATCTTCAAGGCGGGGAAGGTCCTCCGCCGCATCCGGGAAGCGGATATCATTCCGGAGCTCATGGCCGAGATCCGGGAAATGGATCGGTAAAACTAAACTCCGAAAGGAATTTCAGAAGAGAATACAATGGAGAAGGTTTCCTTCTTTCAGGTCTTCGGTGAGCTTGGGTTATCCGAAGAGGAGAACGCCGCCCTTCGCGGGGCATGCGTGGAACATATTGATATCAACAGCACGGCAAGGGTCATGAAACTGACACTTGCCTTTTCCGACTGCTGTCCGCCGGAGCTCATTTCCCGCCTGTCGGAGAAACTTGCGGAGGCATATCGCCTCAACCGTGCGGATATCTCCGTACATTGCCCGAAGTGTGAATTCGGTGAGGCGGAAGCGCAGGAGATCCTGCATCTTGCAGCAGGTGAATATCCCGGTATTTTTGGGTTCCTCGGCGGCTGCGGCATCACCCTGAAGGAAAACACCATGGAGATCGCCGGTGCATCCGGCGGCGCGGATATCATTGCCGCCTCCGGCTGCCTGCGTTTTATGGAAAAGAAGATAGCCGAATGCTACGGCCGTGAGATCCGCGTGGTGCTCCGGCCGGAAACGGAGGAGGACAAGACCCGTGTTTCGGAATTCCTCCGCCGCAGGGATGAGGAGATCCGCCGCCTGTCCGAGGCGACGGTAACGCATGCATCCGCACCCTCAAAAACCCAGCCCGCGGAACAGAAACGGGAATTTGTGCGCAAAAAAAGACCGCCGGCCCCCAAGGTAGACGAGGCGGATATTATCCTCGGCAAGCCCTTTGGAGACGAACTGACCAATATCCGGGACATCGACTTCAACGGCGGCTGGTATGCCGTTGAGGGCGACGTTTTTGGCTGCGAGACCCGTGAGGTCGCAGGCGGACGGATGACGGTGATCTCCTTCTGTATTTATGATGGGACGAGCTCCCTGACGTGTAAGCGGATCCTCGATACGGAAAAGGCGCAGCCCCTCATTGATTCCGTCAAAAACGGCATGTATGTGGCTGTGCGCGGCGAGATCCAGTACGACAACTTTGAAAAGGATTCAGTGCTCAAACCCGCGGATATTATCAAAAAGAAAAAGTCCGTCCGTATGGATACCTCTGAGGAGAAGCGGGTGGAGCTGCATCTGCACACCAAAATGTCCGCCATGGACGGCGTGGTATCTGCCTCCGATGTGGTCAAAACAGCCTCCGCCTGGGAGCATAAGGCCGTTGCGGTCACCGACCACGGCGTGCTGCATGCCTTCCCCGATATGCTCCACGCCGCTCACGGCAAGGATATCAAGATCCTCTACGGCTGCGAGGGGTATTACGTCAACAATGCCGATGCCATGCCCGCGGTGTTCGGTAGGGCAGAGGAGCCCCTTTCGGGCGATTTCGTCTGCTTTGACCTGGAGACCACCGGTCTGCGCCCCGGAGAGGATGCCATCATCGAGATCGCCGCATCCCTTCTGCGTGACGGCCGCATCATCGATACCTTCCAGACCTATGTTAACCCCCGACGTGCAATCCCGCCCCGTATCACCGAGCTGACGGGTATCAATGCCGGTATGGTGGCGGATGCACCGGAGATCGGTGCTGCGCTGAAGAGTTTTTTTGACTTCTGCCGCGGACGGGTGCTTGCCGCCCACAACGCTGCCTTTGATATGGGCTTTCTGCGGGAGGCTGCGGCGAAGGCGGGGCTTCCCTGTGAGTACACCTACGTGGACAGCCTTGCCATGGCCCGGGTGATGCTGCCCCATATGGCACGTCACCGTCTCAATAATCTGGCAAAGGAGCTTAATCTGCCGAAATTCAAGCATCACTCCGGCGGCGACGATGCACGCACGCTGGCTCTTGCATTGGCAGAGCTCTTCCGCCGCCTGCAGACAGAGGATGGCGTAAAGACTCTCTCCGAGGTCAACGGCATCCTTGCTGACCGAGCGGATAAAAACGCAGAGGCCGGGTCGGATACCCAGTCTCTGCCGGTCTACCATATTCTGTTGCTGGCAAAGGACGAGGAGGGCGTGCGTGCCCTCAACCGCATGGTCTCCTACGGACATCTGAAATATATGAATGCCCGCAAGCAGCCCATCATTCCCCGCCGTGTGCTTGCGCAATGGCGGGATCATCTCATCGTTGGTTCGGCCTGTGAGGCGGGTGAGCTTTTCCGAGCCATGCTGGACGGCGCAAATGAAGAAAGACTGTGTGAGATCGCGGGATTCTACGATTTTCTGGAGATCCAGCCCATCGGCAACAACGCCTTCATGATCCGGGAGGGAACGGCTCAAAACGAAGAGGACCTGCGCGACTTCAACCGCCGTATCGTTGCCCTCGGTGAGCGCCTTGGCAAGCCCGTGTGTGCCACCGGAGACGTGCATTTCCTCAATCCGGAGGACGAGGCCTTCCGCCGCATCCTCATGGCGGCCAAGGGCTTTGAGGACTGCGACCAGCAGGCCCCCCTCTATTTCCGCACAACGGAGGAGATGCTTGCGGAATTTGCCTATCTCGGCGAGGAAAAGGCCCGCGAGGTGGTCATCACCAACACAAATATGATCGCCGATATGTGCGGCGATGTCTGCCCCTTCCCCAAGGAGATGTATCCTCCGGAGATTCCCGGCTCTGCCGAGGAGCTGGAGCGCATCACCCGCGAGACGGCGGCCCGGCTCTACGGCGATCCTCTGCCGCCTGAGGTCAGCACCGTCATGGAAAAGGAGCTCAACTCCATCATCAAGCACGGCTTCGACGTTATGTACATGTTCGCCCAGAAGCTCATCCGCCGCTCCAACGACAACGGCTATATGGTGGGTTCCCGCGGCTCCGTCGGCTCCTCTCTTGTGGCCTTCTTCCTCGGTATCACCGAGGTCAACGCCCTGCCGCCCCATTACCGCTGCGAAACGTGCCGCTTCACGGAGTTCCACGGCGGTGAGGGCTTCGGCTCCGGTTTCGATATGGAGGATAAAAACTGCCCGAATTGCGGCACAAAGCTCTATAAGGACGGCTTTGACATTCCCTTTGAGACCTTCCTCGGTTTTGACGGCGACAAGGCTCCGGATATTGACCTGAACTTCTCCAACGAGTATCAGGGCAAGGCGCACCGCCACACGATTGAGATGTTCGGCGCGGAAAACGTCTTCCGTGCGGGTACCATCGGCGGTATCAAGGACAAGACCGCCTTCGGCTACGTCAAGAAGTACTGCGAGGAGCGGGAGATCACCATGCCCAAGGCGGAGATGACCCGCCTTGCCCTCGGCTGCACCGAGGTCAAGCGAACCACCGGTCAGCACCCCGGCGGCATGGTCGTGGTGCCGCGCACCAAGGAGATCTACGATTTCTGTGCCGTGCAGCACCCGGCGGACGATCAGGAGACGGACATCGTCATCACCCATGTCGATTACCACTCCATTGATGCAAACCTGCTGAAATTCGATATCCTCGGTCATAAGGACCCCACCATGATCAAGCATCTGGAGGAGCTGACCGGCATCAAAATGGAGGAGATCGACCTCAACGACCGGGCCACCTTAAGCCTCTATTCCTCCAACGAAGCCCTCGGCATCGAGGATAACGATATCCTCGGTGAGATCGGCACCTGCGCCGTACCGGAATTCGGCACAAAATTTGTCAAGCAGGTGCTGGTGGACACCCGTCCCTCCACCATTGACGAGCTGGTGCGTGTCTGCGGAATGACCCACGGAACGGATGTGTGGCTCAACAACGCAAAGGATATCATCGCTGCAGGATATGCGCCTCTGTCGGGCTGTATCTGCTGCCGTGACGATATCATGCTCAACCTCATCGCCTGGGGCATGCCGCCCAAAATGTCCTTCCAGATCATGGAATTCGTCCGTAAGGGCAAGGGACTGAAGCCGGAATGGGAGGAGGCCATGCGGGAGCACGCCGTGCCGGAATGGTACATCGAATCCTGCAAGAAGATCAAATACATGTTCCCCAAGGCCCACGCCGCTGCCTACGTGGTCAACGGCTTCCGCGTGGCCTGGTATAAGCTGCACCGCCCCCTGGCCTTCTACTGCGCATTTCTCTCCGTGCGTGCCGATGCGCTGGATGCGGAGGTCATGCTGCAGGGCGCAGATGCTATCCGCGCAAAGATTCTGGAGCTGCGGGAAAAGGAGGACACCACCGGAAACGACGAGGAGCTTCAGAAGAACCTCGAGGTGTGCTACGAATTCTGCCTGCGCGGCTTCTCCTTCCGGCCGGTGGATCTCTACCGCTCCAAAGCAAAGGATTTTTCCATGGAGGATGAGAAGTATCTGCGTATGCCCTTCACCGCCGTGGCAGGCCTCGGCGAGACGGCGGCGGAGAGTCTCTATGCGGAGGCACGCATCGGCGGATTTCTGTCCGTGGAGGAGGTTGCTGCACGCTGCGGAAAGGTCTCCAAGACGCTGATGGATAAGCTGCGCGCCATGGGAGCCTTCGGTGATTTGCCGGAATCCAGCCAATCCACCCTCTTTTGATACAGAATTCATAAATTATTCATAAGGCTTTATTGCAATCCATATCCAAATAGGATATAATAAGTAAAAATATGCCGTGGTGTGCCGCGGCAAAGATAAAGGACTGAAAACTATGAGCAAAGCAGACAGAATCCGCCGTGCCCATGCCGAAGAGATCGCGCGGCTTCAGCAGAAAAAGAAGAAGTCCCAGACCCCCGGTTGGGTCTACGGCCTGATCGCCGGTGTCATCGGTGCCGTAGCCGCCGTGGTCATTGTCATCCTCGCCCTGCAGGTGACCGGTGTAACCCTTCGCAATACCGTCTCCGTTGTCGGCTCCGGTGATGACGACCGTATGGAGATCGACAATGCCGTCATGTGCTATTACTACATGACCAACTACAGCCAGTATGTCAACACCTACAGCTCCTACCTCTCCTATCTTGGCCTGGATACCTCCGACAGCCTGAAGTCCCAGGAGTACTACGGCGGCGACGGCAAGACCTGGTTTGAGTATTTTGCCGACCAGACCAAGACCCAGGTCGAGGAACTCGTCATCACTGCAATGGCCGCTGAGAAGGCCGGCTTTAACGCCGAGGACAAGGTCAATGAGTACATTGATGCTGCCATTGAGAACATGCAGAGCTATGCCGACAAGAACGGCTATTCCCTGAAGAAGTACATCACCCTCTGCTACGGCACCGGTGTCCGTGAGGGCGATCTCCGCGAGGCGCTGAAGCTCTACTATACCGCACAGGCCTTCTACGAGCACCTCAACGAGAGCTATACCTACACCGATGCCGAGATCGATGCCTACTTTGCTGAAAATGCAAAGGACTTCCAGTACTTTGATCTGCTCTCCTATACCTTCTCTGCCGAGTATGAGACCGATGCAACCACCAAGGAGAAGGAGGCCGCTCTCGAGACCGCCAAGAAGACCGCAGAGGGCCTGCTTGCCTGCAAGACTCCCGAGGAGTACAAGGCATGGGTCGAGAAGTATCTGAAGGATCAGGAAAAGTCCGATACCGATATCAAGACCGCTCTGGAGGATCTCGTCTCCGAGGATCTGCTATACAACGAGAATTACGATTATTCCAAGTGGATCTACGAGGACGGCCGCAAGGTCAACGATGCCACCCTCATCGTGGATGAGGACGGCTACACCTGTACCGTTTACATGGTCACCAAGCTGCCCGCCCGCTATGAGTACAACACCGTCAACGTCCGCCACATCCTCTTTACCAAGGATGTCTACGGATCCGACGATAAGGCCAAGGCCAAGGCAGAGGAGATCCTCGCCGCCTTCAAGAAGGATGCCACCGTTGCAAACTTTGAGAAGCTCGTCAGTGAGTATTCCGAGGATACCGGCTCCCTGCTTACCGGCGGTGCTTACGAGAACATCACCAAGGGTTACATGGTCGAGGAGTTCAACGACTGGATCTTCGCCGAGGGCCGCCAGACCGGCGACTGCGAGATCGTCAAGACCGATTACGGCTACCATATCATTTACTTTGATGCGGTGAGCGATCCCGCATGGAAGGTTGCCGCCGTTTCCGCCATGAAGACCGACGATTACACCGAGGCCTACGAGGGCTTTGAGGAGATCTTCACCGTCGAGTTTGATGACAGAAAGCTTTCCAAGCTGCCCTTCTGATTTTTGCATGAAAAGATGTCCGCAAACTTTTTGCGGACATCTTTTTTTATCGGATGGCCTGTGCTATAATGAAGAAAAAATGAAAGGGAAATCAAAATGATCAACGTCTTTGATATTACCGAATTCGGCGCTGTCGGCGACGGCGTTACCGATTGTACCGCAGCCATTCAGGCTGCGCTGGATGAGGCCGGAAAGGTTCGCGGCGCGGTCATCGTTCCTCCCGGAAACTACCGCTGCAAGGATCTGAAAATGAGCCGTGAGACCACCATCCGCGGCTTTGATGCCTGGGGTTTCCGTCGGCCCAATGCCTCCCGTCTGACGCTGCTGGACGGAGATGCCCGCTGCGTGCTCAACCTTACCGGTGCCGTTGGCGCTGTGGTGCGCGACCTCGGTATCGAGGGTGAAAGACTCGGCGAAAATGTTCACGGTGTCATGATCGACCATCCCATTTACGATGCCGCCGGTGAGGAGGATACCCCCACCATCGAGAACTGCCGTATCGGCTGCTTTACCGGTTCGGCGATCTATTTTAACCACGTCTGGTGCTCCACCGTTCGTAATAATATGCTTTGCCATTCCTACAACGGTCTCTATCAGGACGGCTGGGATGCCTTTATCAGCGGCAACTGGTTCTCCGGCAATAAAAACTGCGGTGTCGAGGGCGGCGATATGTTTTCCTCCACCGTCTTCTACGGCAACCGTATCGAGTGGAATATGGGCGGCGGCCTGCATATGCGCAACTCCAAGTTCACCTCCATCACCTGCAACCAGTTCGACCGTTCCGGCGGACCGCAGCTGAAGATCTATACCAAGGATGCCGACCGCTATAACCGAAATATCACCGTCACCGGCAATACCTTCAACCGCTCCGGCTCCGGCATCTTCCGTCAGGAATTGCAGGCGCCCGGTTATGAGAACTGCCACTTCTTTGCCGAGGAGTGCGTGAATCTCGTCTTCACCGGCAACACGCTTCATGCCGGCCGCGACGGTAAGGACGAGTCCGGTAAGCGCCATTTCGGCCCGGATTACGGCCTTGTCCTGCGACATCTGCGCGCCTCCCTCATCAAGGACAACGTCATGCAGGGCGCAAGCGTCAGGCAGAACGTCGTTGACCTCGGTGGCCATGAGGAAGAGGTCTACATCAAGGACAACATCGGCGGCGTGATGGAAAGCGAAGAGCGCTGGACCGCCATGCTGGCCGATAAGCCCGTTGAGGAGGTCAAGACCTATTTCTCCCTCACGCCTGAGGAGAGAAAAGCCATGGGTCTTCCCGAGAGCTTCTGAAATAATGTAATTTAAAGTGAAAATATCCCCGCCGCAAAGTCTGTGGACTGCGGCGGGGATATTTTATTTCACTTTATCAAACCCAAGGGGCTCCAAAAACGGCACGGAGCGGACGGTAAATTCCCGTCCGTTGAGATATTCGAGGATCCCGGCGGGGGTGGTGAAGGAGAAGCGCAGCTTGTAGGAGCAGAGGGCCTGCTCCCGCAGGCGGTAGCGGCGGTTTGCGGCGTAGTCGCCGTATTTTCCGTCGCCAAGCAGGGGACAGCCGATGGCGGCAAGGGAGACGCGGATCTGGTGGGTGCGCCCGGTGAGCAGGCGGCAGCGGACGAGGGAAAGCTCCCCCCGGGACTGCAGCACCTCATATTCCGTCAAAGCGGTACGGGCACCGGGCTGGGGATTTTGGAAGACCCTGACGGTTTTGTCCCGTTCATCCTTGCGAAGATAGCATTTCAGGGTGCCGCAGTCGGGCTCTGGCCGGCCGAGCACGGCGCAGAGATAATATTTATCGATCTCCCGGTCGCGGATATTGTCGGACAGGATGCGGAGCGCCTCTGCATTCTTCGCGGCGATGACGATGCCGCAGGTGTTGCGATCGATGCGGTTGGCAAGGGCGGGGGCAAAGGTGTTTTCCGCCGCGGGGTCATATTCCCCCGTGCGGATGAGATGGCTTTGGATGCGGGCAATGAGGGTATCCTGCGTGCCGCGGTCATCTTCATGGACAACGAGCCCCTGGGGCTTTTCCACGAGGAGAATATTTGCATCCTCGTAGAGAATGTCCGGCGCAGGCAGATCGGTCGGTGCCGCCGCGATAACGGGACGCTCCAACAGATCGTCCGGCAGATAGAGGGAGAGTACGTCGCCCTCCTCCAGCCGGTCGCCGGGCTCACAGCGCTTTCCGTTGCGCTTAATATTTTTGGTGCGGATGGCCTTGATGGCCACGGTGGTGGGAAGGTTGGGGAAGGCCGCGTGGACCACGCGGTCCAGCCGCCGTCCGGCATCGTTTTTTCCGATATGCAGCTCCCGCATGGGCATCCGGCCTCCTTTTGCATTTTCTTTGGTTTATTATATCACAGATTCTCCGCGGCGAAAAGTGATAACCG